>JBGCDE010000168.1:0-7315 GCA_045105115.1 Pseudomonadales bacterium
ACACGCCGTAAACCCATCCATGGGGGCTCTTCAAAAAGGTCCCTCTTTTTGAAGGTCTATAAAATCGTATCTGCATACTCGCTCAATGAAGATCGCGGTATACCAAAAATTTTTTTGTTCCAGTATTCACACGAACTTAGAGGAGTATGGTGTATCCGAAATAAAGACCATTGAAAAGAGGGACCTTTTCAATGAGCCCCCATGGATGGGTTTACGGCGCGTCTTTATTTCGGATACACCATGCTCCTCGTGCTACGAAGCGCTAACAACCAGAGGAAACCAACAATGCAAGAACTAGACATAAGCAACAAGAACTGCACAGTAGAAAAAGACGGTAACGTCTTGATTGTTACTCTAAACCGACCCGAAGCAAAAAACGCATTAAGTCCAGCCATGCTGGTTGGAATGTACCGCGCATGGCGTTTGTTGGATGAAGATGATGACTTGATGTGCGCCATCTTCACAGGCAAAGGCGATACATTTTGCGCCGGCATGGACCTTAAGCAAGGGCCAGAAGGTGGTGAAGACGATGACACTAAAATGATTCAGGAATTGATGAAAGACGTACCTGATCTGCACTGGCAAGCTTTGCTGCGTCACAACCAACCCATGAAGCCAATTATACTTGCGGTAGAAGGCTATGCACTTGCAGGCGGCACCGAGATGTTGCAAGGCACAGATATCCGGGTGGGTGCAGAAGACGCTATATTTGGCGTTACCGAAGCCAAGCGTGGCTTGTTTCCATTGGGTGGCTCCAGCGTTCGCTTGCGCAGGCAAATCCCATATTGCCAGGCCGCTGAAATTTTACTGACAGCGCGGCACGTCACAGCACAGGAAGCCAAAGATATTGGGCTCATTAATCATGTTGTACCTAAGGGCGAAACCATGAGTAAAGCGCGTGAGATTGCTGACACCATTTGCAAGAACGGGCCGCTGTCTATCAAGGCACTGATGAAAATGCTGCGTGAAGTGGATGGTTCCATTCTGGAAAAAGACGCATTGGACACTGAGCTTGAAGTGGGTGGGCCTATATTTGCAACTGCGGATGCAAGAGAGGGCATGAAAGCCTTCAAAGAAAAACGCGAGCCAGTTTATCAGGGGAAGTAGGCGTGTCTGATACTGTCGTAATAGATTCTCAAGATGGCGTATGCCATTTAACCCTCAATCGGCCGGAAAAGAAAAACGCGTTTAGCAGTGAGCAATGGTCAGCGTTTACTGATGCTTTGTTAGCCGCGCAAGAAGATAACGCGGTGCGGGTTGTGGTGATGTCTGGTGCCGGTGGAAACTTTTCTTCCGGTCAAGACCTGAGTGCCTTTATGGACGCCACCGAAGGCGAAGAGCATCCTTTCGGTCGGTGTGCGCGCACCGTGTGTGCGTTTGATAAGCCGTTGTTGGCGGCGGTGAATGGCATTGCGGTTGGTGGTGGGGCAACGCTTTCGTTTCATGCTGACGTTATATACGTGGGGGAGAGCCTGCGTATGCGATTGCCTTTCGCGAACCTTGGCTTGGTACCAGAGTTTGCAAGCAGCTATCAACTGCAAGCTATGATTGGTTCACGAAGAGCTGCAGAACTGTTTTATACAGCGGAATGGATAGACGCTGATCGCGCTGTAGAAACAGGTATTGCAACAGCTCAATATAAAGACGAAGATTTGCTGAAAATGACCTTGAGCAAGGCTGAAGAAATAGCACAATGGCCGGTCAATTCATTGCGTGAAACCAAACGCTGCCTGAAGCTTGCGCACACTGCCGGCTTGAGCGCTGCGCTTGAGGTGGAAGACGCGGCGATGATGCGCCAGGCGGGTTCGGCTGAAAATATTGAAGCTATAACCGCGTTCATGGAAAAGCGTAAACCCAACTTTTCTTAGCCTATACTCTAAGACAGGGACAAGCGGTTAAGCGACCATCGGCGCAACTCTCCGCCAACGCCAAGGATATAATAAGGCATGGCTACACCAACCTTTAAAAAATTGATGTATCGCTTAGGCGGTGCAGGACTTGATGTCTGGCGCAGACGACTGGGCCTGGGTGATGAGCAAACCGCGATTGACCTTTGTCATCGTTTGATTGGCTTGCGCGGTGAGGCATCTGCGATTGTGATTGCCGATGAAATTATCTCTCGTTTTAATGCGATGGATGACGATGAGGCCCTGCAGTTCTTTGAGCAGTTAGTTGACCACTTCCAGCCAGATTCTGAAAGCCTGAAAATTGCCGCAGAATTTTATCTGGCTGATCCTGGCCCTGAGGCTGCATCAGCGTTGGCAGACGCGGCATTGGCGCCAAGGCAATCTGTCTTTCGCCTGTTAAGTACTTCGCCGGCTGGTGTGCCCGCCTTGGTTAAATTGCGTGAGCGCTTATTGTCTCTTCTTCCAAAGAACCCGCAGTTGCAACCGCTCGACAGCGATTTGATGCATTTGTTTTTGTCGTGGTTTAATCGCGGCTTTCTTGAGCTTCGACGTATTGATTGGCAAACGCCAGCGCACATTCTTGAAAAACTGATTGCCTATGAAGCGGTGCATGAAATTCGCGGCTGGGATGATTTGCGCAGACGCCTTGCCGAAGACCGTCGTTGCTTTGCGTTTTTCCATCCAGCCCTGCAGGATGAGCCATTAGTGTTTGTGCAGGTCGCCTTAACGCAAGAAACGGCAACCGTCATTGGCGACATTATTGATGAAGAGCTTAGCGACGAGCTTGAGCCGCCTAAGACCGCCATTTTCTATTCCATCAGCAATTGCCAGTCGGGTTTGCGGGGCGTGTCGTTCGGCAACTTCCTGATCAAGCAAGTACTACTGGAATTGAAGCAAGAATTCCCAAGTGTGGTGAACTCTCTGACTCTGTCGCCAGTGCCGAACTATCGCCGTTGGTTGCAGTCGGTGCTGGTTGATCCCGATTTGATAGCAACTTATGGTTTGTCTGAAAACAGAGTGGCCAAGCTTACTGAGTTGGATATGGAAATCAAAAGCAATAACGACGTGGAAGAGTTGCTGGAAGATTGTCAGCCAGCATTACTAAGAATGTGCGCCGCGTTTCTTCTTTACGAGCGCAGAGCAGATTTACCCAAAGACGCAGTGGCTAGATTCCATTTGAGCAACGGTGCGAGCCTTGACCAGGTAAACTGGGCAGGCGATATGTCATCGCGGCGCTTGAAGCAGTCGTTTGGTATTTTGGTTAACTACTTGTACGAAGCCGACAAGCTAGAGCAAAACCACGAGCAATTAGTTAACGACGGTGAAATTGCGGCCAGTTCAGCGGTGAAGAAACTGGCAAACGGTAAACATGCCCGCAGGGCGGCTTAGGAAAGAGCAGCTTAGGAAAGGGCGGCTTAATTGTAAGTAGAGTGCTTTATAAAAAGAAGATTGGATCAATAAAGCACTGAGCGGTGTGAGCAAAATAATTTCGTGTGGAAAGTAGGCGGTAACATGGGTGGCTGGGTAATCCAGCCACCCACATAACCGTAACGCTGTCAGCGAGGGATTACCTCACTCTTTTGCGAGTTGCCACCAGGCTTGCAAGGCCAATTGCAAACATTGCCAGGGTGCTAGGGTCGATCGGAGATTGGGCTGCTTCGGCCGCCGCTACACTGCTCACCATGCATGCGCTGACCAGTGTTGCCAGGCTTACTGACTTGGTAACTTGGATCATTTTGTTCAGCGTGGTGTTCATGGTCATCTCCAACAGAGTTCTTTGTGCTGGTTTCCCCAGCTCTTTGATATAAGAGTTGCAGGACGCGTGCCATAAATAGAAAAACTATAAATATCAATTAGATATCGATAATCGGGAACGATAAACGGTAGGTCGGTGTAAACTTTTCCGACGCATGCTGATTGGCAATTGAGCGATTAAAAGGTGCTGAATAACTTGCCGCGTACGGATTTGCGATATTCCGCTGGAGTAAGCTGCATATGCTGCTTGAACAGGCCGCTAAAGTAACTAGCGTCTTCATAACCTACGTTAAGGGCTACCTCGGCGACTAGTAGATCGGTTTTCGCCAATAACTCTCGTGCGTCGCTCATACGCTTGTGCTGCAGGTATTTCAGTGGCGTGTTACCGGTGATTTTTTTGAAGCGCCTGTTCAGGCTGCGCACACTGATGCCGAGGCTGCTTGCTAACCCTGCGATGTCTATGTGATCGCTACTCTGCTTATTAAGCCGGTCCTGGACGGCGGCTACCACTTCATCGTGATGCAATTGCGAATCACCTTCCACGTACAGAGTGTCTCTGTAGGTGCGTCTAATCTCAGGTGAAAATTGCGACTCAACCTGACGCGCTATTGCAGGGCTGAAGTGTTGACCAATCAAATGGATCATCAGGTCGGCAACAGAGTTAATGCTGCCAGCGCAGTAAATTGAGTCAGATTGCGTGATCAAATGGTGACGCTGCAATAAAACGCTGGGGTAGCGCGCTGCGAATTTGTCCATGTAAAACCAGTGGGTGGTGGCTGCGCGACCCGCTAATAGGCCGGTTTCGGCCAGAAGAAAGCTGCCAGTGCTTACCGTACACACGAGCTTTCCTGAGTCCATGGCTTGTTCAAGCCAGGGTTGCAAGGCCCTGGCGTATTTAACGCTGCGCAGCGGGTTACGCCAAAACGTAGGCAATATTATTAAGTCGCCAGGTATGGCTTGATTCAATTTCCGATCGGCTTGCAGTGTTAACCCGGCTTTGGTTCGAACTGTTTTGTTATGCAATGCTAGGGTTTCAATATTGAGCTTGCCAACTCCAGCACCTCGCTTATCGACTTCAGTATTTTCTTTGGCAAGTGTGCGGTTGTCGCGGCGCCATACGTCGGCGGCGGCAATCAACATTTCAAGCGGCAAGCTAACACTTGAAGTTAGCATTTCGTCAAGCAGTATGACGGACACTGACTGAATCATCTGGTGGTTGCGTTCCCGGACGGGTAAATTCACACTATGGCTAAAATACCATATAAGCTGTCTATATTGCCATATAAGGAAACCGTGCTTAACGCTACCATTCATAGGCTCCTGTAACAGTGTTCAAGGTTTCGAATGTCTCGCTTACCCATTATTGTTGGCTTTGGCGGTATCAATGCCGCCGGCAGATCGTCATTTCACCATGGCTATCGCCGCCTGGTAGTCGATGCGCTGTCTGAGGCGCAAGCCGCACGCACCTGGCACTCTCTGGCTCAGGTGATGAACCTGGAAACCGGCAATGGGCTGGATGCAGGTCTTATATCGCAGATACGCGACAATACACTGATACGTCGCATTGGTAGCGACCACTTTGATACAGAAAATATACCCTGGAATCGTCGCGTTAATTTGCGCCCCGAACCAGAACGCCCAATATTCTTCGACTTAAGAACCAAGCACTTACCCGCGCAAATTCCTGATAGCTGGGAAATTAGCCACATGGACGACCGCACAGTGCGCGTTATTGTTCAAGGCGCGTGTGAAATGATGTTGCCCGATTCGCTGATCAGTGACGTGAAAGCAGCAGGGCAGTTGCCCACGGGTTTTGATCCCAAGGTGTTGTACCAATCACGCAATCATCCGCGTGGTATTCAGATGACAGTCTATGGCGCATCGGATGCGCTGCAGTCGGTGGGTATAGATTGGGAGCAGGTGCGCAAAAAAGTGTCGCCAGACGAAATCAGTGTGTACGCTGGCAGTGCCATGAGTCAGCTCGATCACGCGGGCAACGGTGGCATGATGGCATCAAGAGCGCTTGGCAAACGGGTTACGTCCAAGCAATGCGCATTGGGCTTTGCAGAGATGCCTGCCGATTTTATCAATGCCTATGTTTTGGGTAGTGTAGGCATGACCGGCACCAGCATGGGGGCGTGTGCATCATTTTTGTATAACTTGCGATTAGCAGTGAATGATATTCGCAGTGGCAAAAGTCGCGTTGTTATCGTTGGCAATAGTGAGGCACCGATCACTCCGGAGATTATTGAAGGTTACTCGGCCATGGGTGCGCTGGCGACAGCAAAAGAGTTGTGTGGCTTAGAAGGTAAAAGTGAATTTGAAGAGCCGGACTTTCAACGTTCGTGTCGTCCATTCAGTGCCAACTGTGGTTTTACTATTGCGGAGTCTGCGCAGTTTCTGGTTCTGTTTGACGATGAGCTGGCGCTAGAGTTAGGTGCGAATATGCATGGCGCCATTGACGATGTGTTTGTTAATGCAGATGGTCATAAGAAATCGATTTCTGCACCGGGTATTGGCAATTACATTACGGTGGCCAAGGCGCTGGCCTCTGCGCAGCAAATAGTGGGTGAAAAAGCGATTCGAGAGAATTCGTTTGTGCAAGCGCATGGCACGGGTACGCCGCAAAATAGGGTGACGGAATCGCATGTGTTGAACGAATGTGCCAAAGCGTTTGGTATTGAGAGTTGGCCGTTAGCGGCGGTGAAGTGCTTTCTGGGGCACAGTATTGGTGTGGCCGGTGGTGACCAGATTATGGCAACATTGGGCGTTTGGGCGCACGGCATACTGCCTGGTATTCGAACCATTGATCATGTTGCTGATGATGTGCACAACAGTAACCTGGCGATTTCTTCGCAGCATAGCGAGTTTGGTGAAAATGAGTTGGATGTTGCCATCATTAACGCGAAAGGCTTTGGTGGGAACAATGCGTCAGCTTCTATGTTGGCACCGCATGTAGTGAACGCGATGCTTGAGAAGAAGCATGGTAAAAAGAAGATTGCACAGTGGCGCTCGGTGAATGAAACTGTTGCGACTGCAGCTGCTGCTTATGATCAGTTGGCGTTGGCGGGGGAGGCTGAGCCGATTTATAAGTTTAATCATAATGTGCTGAGTGGGGAGAATATTCGGTTTGCGGATGGGCAGTTGAATATTGAGGGGTATGATCCTATTGAGTTGTTTGGGGAGTGTGCTTATGGGGATATGTTGTAGCCTTGCCCGCTTTATTCTCAACACCGGTATCAGGTGGAGTACAAGCAACCAAGACTCGCCGTAAACCCATCCTTGGGGCTTCCCTAAGGGACCTACTTTTGGCATTGAAAAGGTCCCTCTTTTCAATGGTCTTGGTTGCTTGTACTCCACCTGATGCCTCAGTGCCAGATTCGGGTTTGGAAAATTATATGAACGAAGTTAAAAGTGATGAGTTTCGGGTTGCGCAGTCTGCGGACGAGGTTTGGGCTAAGCTCAGTGATTTGAGTGTGGCGCATTTGTATGTACCTGGGTTAACCGGGACAAAAGTGACTACTGATATTGCGCAGGGGATTGGTGCAAGTCGGCAGGTGTTTAGTAAGCGGCCGCCCATGGATGAAACTGTTATTGAGTGGAGTGAGCGTGAAGGTATGTTTCTGCGGCTGCATTACGGTGAAAAGAATAAC
>JBGCDE010000169.1:0-17394 GCA_045105115.1 Pseudomonadales bacterium
CTGGAACACGGGCTTCGGGGGTGAAGTCCATACCATTGACCATGTCGCCGCGATAGCTAGGCAGCTCCACGCCATCAATTACTTCGGTATCAGCCGAGCGTGGTTTGGCAAACTGACCCGCAAGCCGGCCTACTTTTATCACAGGTTTTTGCCCGCCAAACGTCAACACTGCGGCCATTTGCAAAATAACCTTAAACAGATCGCGAGTGTTCGGAGCTGATATTTCATCAAAACTTTCTGCGCAATCACCACCTTGTAGAAGAAATGCCTTACCCATGGCAACATCGGCCAAATTTTTGCGTAATTCACGCGTTTCGGCCGCAAAAACCAGCGGTGGCCAGGCGGCAAGTTCCTGCTCAGCCTTTTCCAATGCCGGTAAATCCGGATAGTTAGGTTGTTGCGCGGCTTTCTTCGTGCGCCAGCTGTCTGGCGTCCAGTTGTTCATTGAATTCGATTTCCAGTGGGCGCTTTGGCCGCAGAAGTTAAAGTAAATTAGAGCTTTGTCGCCCTAAGTTCACTATTGTACACAACTTAAGCATGTCCACGCGATGGAAACTGTTATGGAGATATTGCCCAAGAAATAACCGAAATGATGACAAATATGCGATGCTCACTATGCATGGGCGGGCGATTGTGGGATTATTTGGGCGTGAGTAAGCGCAAGATCATCCGGCGTCAGATCGGTGACAAAGCGCTATGTTAGTACTCAATAATAATTATGCATGAGCAGGAAGAAACTAATGCCATTGACCAATGATTTATGGGAATGGCACCTAACGCCAACTGGCTGGGTGCTGGGCACGGAAAGGCTAAACCAATTTGTGGAAGAGCGGGGCACACCCGAAGACCGTGTGCTATCTGGGCGGTTTGAAGAAACACTGGAAGACGCTTTTTCAGAGCTCAAACTGACTTGGGAAGTTTACTGGCAGCATCCAAAAGCGGATACATCCCATTTGTTGGGTAAGTTTGGCGAAAAGCCGCGGCATGTTGCAGAGAATATTCTTAGTGGTGTGATGTAAGGCCCGAGACAGGCTTTGTTTCATGGTTAGATAAGACCGTAGAGGTTTGTTAGTAAATTGGTGGCGCAATTGTAAGTTAATTGATGCTTGCCAGAATGCCGGGCAAAATAGCTGAAAACTTCTTTGCCGATGTCGCGGCGGCGGCCAAAACATTCTCTATGCTATCAGCGGGCTGGTCATCCAGACCAGTTGCGACATTGGTAATTGCCGATATACCCAGTACATCCATGCCGCACTGCTTGGCGGCAATTACTTCCATTACCGTAGACATGCCTACCGCATCTCCGCCTGCTGATCTTAGCCAGCGCCGCTCTGCGGAAGTTTCAAGCGATGGGCCAAGAACACCGGCGTAAACACCACGATGCAAGAACACACCTGCTTCTTTGGCCGAGTTATGCGCTAATTGCGAATAAACGCTTGAATAGGCTTGAGACATGTCTGGAAACAATGAGCCAATCGTTTCGTCTTTCCAGCCTATTAGCGGGTTATGGCCTGTAAGATTCAAATGGTCTTCAATGACCATCAGCCCACCAACAGTAAACTCTGGGTTCAAAGCTCCGGCGGCGTTGCTAATAATGAGTGTTCTCGCGCCAAGCTCGCGTCCTAAATAGACAGGAAACGCCGCGTCCAGTGCTGACCAGCCTTCATACAAATGAAAGCGACCCTGAAAGATGCAAAGTGTTAGTTCATTGAAGCGTGCAAACACTAGGTCACCTTTGTGGCTGACCACACTGCTGTGCGGAAATGCGACTATGTCTTCGTAGGCGATAGTGTCTACCAGCTCAAGGCCCTGGTCTTGTAGCTGTGCCAAAGTGTCGCCCAAACCTGTACCCAGTATCAAGCAAGCGTCCACGGGGAATGGTGAGGTGAAACTGGCAAGCGATGTATTTAAGCGTTCTCGTAACTGCATTGCGAATCCGTTTTTATTAAGCGCAGGGTATACTACCATCACGATGTTTCTTTATTAATTCCTCACATGCTTGTACGCGACACTCACTACCGAACAATCTGGTTTGACCAGAAGCTTGATTCGGTACAAATTATTGATCAAACGAAATTACCCTATACGTTTGACATCGTCAGTTTGAACACGGTGAAGGAAGCAGCAAGAGCAATTTCGTCTATGCAAGTTCGTGGTGCGCCGTTGATTGGCGCAACGGCCGCTCATGGGCTTGCGCTGGCAATGCGTGAAGATTCAAGTAACTCAATGTTGTCAGCGGCGTGTGAGATGCTAGTAGCAACCAGGCCCACGGCGATTAATTTGCGCTGGGCTGTGGAGTCAATGCGCAGTGAATTACAAGAGTGCTTGCCAGAACACCGCGCTGAGCAAGCTTGGCAATTCGCTTCGCGCTTGTGTGATGACGATGTAAAAGCCTGTGAGGCGATTGGCGAAAATGGTGCTTGCTTGCTCGATGATTTGTCAAAATCAAAGAGCGGAGTCATTAATGTAATGACGCACTGTAACGCAGGATGGCTAGCAACAGTCGACTGGGGAACTGCGTTGGCACCCGTGTACAAAGCGCATGATTCGGGCCTTAAGGTGCATGTATGGGTGTCAGAGACACGCCCACGTAATCAAGGTTTTTATCTCACCGCATGGGAGTTGGCGGCACACGGTGTACCCCATACTGTGATCGCCGATAATGCCGCGGGTCACCTCATGCAAATTGGACAGGTCGATTGTTGTATTGTCGGCACGGACCGTACGCTTGCCAACGGTGATGTGTGCAATAAGGTTGGCACCTACTTAAAGGCCTTGTCTGCGAAAGCAAACGATGTGCCATTTTATGTCGCGGCACCTTCTTCTTCGATAGATTGGCACGGTGCGCGGCTAGCTGATGACATCCCTATTGAGCAGCGCAACATTGACGAAGTTACCGATGTAACGGGTTTAACAGCAACCGGTGAGTTACTTACCGTGAAACTGGGTGGACGTGAATCGGGCAATGAAGCGACCGGGTATAGTAATTATGCCTTTGACGTCACTCCGGCTGAATTAGTGACGGCACTGATTACTGAGCGAGGCGTGGTGGGTGCCAATCAAGTTGCGCTCAGTGAACTGTTTCCTCATGAATGCGCCGGTTTCACCGGTGTCGAATAAATCAAAAGAAACCAGAACTGGCCGCTTTGCTTACACAACGAGAATGAGAAATAACCGAAAAACGTGTATGCTCCTCGCCACGTCCGCGTAGCTCAGCTGGATAGAGCATTCGCCTCCTAAGCGAAGGGTCGCAGGTTCGACTCCTGCCGTGGACGCCAATCTATTTTGGGAATGTGACGTCAGGCGCTTGCAGCATCATCGGCTGAAAGCGTTGTCGGCTCAGATCCAACTGAGACTTCAGTCGTTTACGTGCGGCTGGCTGACGGTCTGCAACGCTGTATTGTTCACCGTGGGTGCTACTCATATCGAATAGCATGTCATACGAGCCGTTAAAGCCGTCTAGTTGATCAAATTTTTCGAAAGCACCCAGTGAGCGCCTGTAATACACATGGGTCAGAAGTTTCCAATGCTGATTTCTAACACCAATTATTTCTTCATTATTGAAGTAATACAAAAAATCATGCGCACTCTTATTTGCGCCATGCATCACGCTTAACAAACTGCGACCATCCAGATCGTTGGCGCGGGGTTTGACTCTCAAAACTTCCGCAAGTGTTGGTAGTATATCCAGATTGCTGCTTATCGTTTCAACTGATCGAGACTGCTTAAGCTTTGCTGGCCAGCTGATAACAGCGGGTACTCGATAACCACCGTCCCAACCATTGCCTTTACCGCCCTTCAAGCCGCCGACGCTGCCCTCAAAGAATGGCCCGTTATCGCTGGTGAACAGTACCAAGGTGTTCTCAAGTATGCCCTGTGCACTTAACTCATCGATAATCCTCCCCACACTGGCATCAAGCTCTTCAATCACATCCCCATAAGTGCCAGCAGCAGACCGGCCCTGAAAAGCCTTGGACGCGTACAGCGGAATATGTGGCATATTGTGGGAAACCATTAGTAAAAATGGCTGCCGAGAGTTTCTGGCAATAAACCCTATTGCTTCTTCTGTGTATCGCTCAGTTAAAAGAGATTGCTTAACCGGCTGTTCAATTTTCTTGAGACCACGAAACAGTGCGAAGTCTGGCATATCGTTACTGTGTGGTGTGCCAAAAAACTCCTCCCAGCCATGATTTAACGGGTGGTGGTCCGGAAACGAACCCAGATGCCACTTGCCGATGAGAGATGTGCTTAGGCCCGCACGTTTGGCAAGCTCTGCGATGGTTTCCTCGTTGTTTGGCATCCCACCGTTTGATTCTGCAGACAAAACGCCCTTGGCCAATCCCATTCGGATCGCGTAGCGTCCCGTCATCAGGCCGGCACGTGATGGCGTGCATACATTTGCGCTGGCGTAAAATTGAGTGAAGTTGAGTCCGTTATTTGCCAAGTGATCAATGTGCGGTGTTTTGATGGGAGTCTGGCTATTTACACCAATATCTCCGTAACCCATATCGTCGGTCAGAATGATGACAACATTAGGTAAGGCGTCAGCGTCATCAATAGATTTGGCAAACAAGATCTGCGCCGGCTGCAATAGCACAAAAAAAAGCGCCGTTGTTAAACGGCGCTTTGCAACAGTTTGAAATGCGCTCATCTTGGCGCGAGCACCCGCCTAAAAGCGGAAGGTGCCACTCAAACCTATAATGCGTGGATGAGGACGCAATCGTATTCCGCTCACACCAAAGTTTTCCTGGGTGCCGGTGTAATACTCTTCATCACCAAGATTCTGTACGTAAGCGCTAACGCTGAAACGCTCTGCATCAAAACCAGCACGCAAGTTAACAACATCATAATCCGGGCTTAGGTACGGAAACTCGTCCGGAGCATTTCTTGCTAATCCACTGTTTGGCGCTGGGCCATTAGTTTGACGATTGGTCAGGCCTTCAATGTCGGAGTACTGACCATCACGATGAACCAATTCAAGCCGAACCCAACCCTCGTTGCTAGCCATCGGCCAGCGATACTCAGCCGCTGCACTTGCTGTTAGCTCTGGAGCCTTCGGAATCTCGAGCCCTTGCAGATTTACCACAAATCCGCCGGTGATCTCTGCCGTGGTGTTGCTGGTTATTTCGGTGTCGAGATAGCCAGCTGATGCACTCAGAGTCAAACCTTCTGTAACGGCTGCCATCAATTCAAATTCCAGCCCGGTTGCTTCGGCCGCTGCAATGTTGATGGTTTGTTCGAAGTTAGACGAGAGGTCGCCTGGAACCAGGAAGCGGAACGACTCAAACTGCATATCGTCCCATTCGAGGAAGAACGCAGATGCATTCAAACGTACTCTACCGTCGGCAAATTCGCCTTTGTAACCCAGCTCAAGGTTAGTAATGGTTTCTTCATTATAAGGAACGCTAATGGGTCCATTCATGCCCGCCGCACTGGGGTCGTTGCCAACACTCGTACCACCGGCTTTATAGCCTTCGGACCATGTGAAGTAAACGTTGTGGTCGTCGTTTATAAGATAACGAACCACGACGCGTGGCGACACATTAGTAAAGCTTTCGCTGCCGCTTGCGGGCGCACGCGCAAAGTTAATAAATGTAGGAGGACCGCCACCATCTGGTCGAATACCGAAGCCAGACAATTCATTCAACACATCGTCTTTCGTATAACGTGCACCGAAAGTAAACTCCCAGTGATCGTTTAAGCGCGCGGTGTAATCCGCAAATAAGGCGAAGCTTTCTACTTCAAAGTTCTTGCTATTACGCGCAAGGCCAAGGCCTTCAGGGAAGGGAGGTAATACGCCTACACCGTTAAAGTTTGCAGTAGGCTGCGTAGATACTTCAACGCTGTTTTGCTGCTCTTGTTGATCCTCAGCGTACAGAGCGCCAATAATCAAATCACTTTTGTCAGTGCTCCACTCCAGTCTAAGCTCTGTGCTCCAGGAGAAACCTTCGTAAAGGTTAATACGTCGCAAGGCATCAAAACCGCCCACCAGGTCGTTATCGAACAGACGATCGAGTTCGGCGTCAACGAAACCGGTTACCGATTTTAAAGTCAGGTTTTCATTGATCTCATGCTCAATCTTGAGAATACCTACCGTCGACTCGTTTTCGGTGTGTTCGTCAATATCGTGGCTGATCATGTTTCTATTATTTGGATAGAAACCTATGCCTGGGTCAAGCGCTGCAGATATACCAAAGGTATCGATGGAATCCAGGTCAAGTCTGCCAGAAGGCACGTTTTCATCGGTACCCTGATTGTCTTCTGCGAATATCAACGTAGTGCTAACGCGAGTACTGTCTGATGCGTCCCACTGAGTATTAAGTCGGAACATCAATGCGTCACGCTCGCTACCAGGCGCGCCATTAGGGACAAAACCATTTGCCGCGGCTGCAGGGCAGGATGCAGCGCTTGCACCCGCCGCACAGGCATTTTCTACATAACCGTCGCTGTCTTCATAGAACAAAACGCCGCGTGCAGCGAACGAGTCAGAGATAGGCACGTTCAATATACCAGTAACGCTGTATTGGCTTCCAGAGCCGTCAATGTCTTCGAAGCCTGCGGAAATCGAGCCTTCGAACTCATCAGTAGGCTTCTTGGTGGTCAGGTTCAATGCGCCGCCCACAGAGTTGCGGCCAAAGTATGTGCCCTGCGGTCCGCGCAGTACTTCAACGCGTTCCATGTCGGGCAGTTGTGGGTTGGCAACCTGATTTGGAACCGATGCAATGCTGAATTCGTCAAGGTATACACCAATCGAATTGATAAAGGCATTCTCACCCGACACTAGATTGTTTACACCGCGGATCGATATACCCAGACCGCGCGCACCCGTTTGACCATCTTCGGTGAAGCTCACGTTGGGTGTTAGCGAAAGATACTCGGTTGCAGATCGAATATTCGCTTTCTGCAAAAAATCGCCAGAGTAGGCTGATACGCTGATCGGTACGTCCTGCAAATTTTGCTGACGCCGCTGCGCGGTCACTACCACTTCCTCTAAGGTTGCTGTGCTCTGTGCTAAGACTGGAAATGCCGCCACACTGCTAAGCGCTGTGATCGGTACCAGTCCGCCAAGAATGGCCTTTATTTTCATGCGAATATCCTCGGAACTTGCATATTGCGTTGTTGTTTCAGTCGCGCGACCATCCACAGAAGTGGTGCCGTACGATTGGCGGTATCATAGTATATAGAGAAATCACAAATCAAGCTTTTAATGTGATTAATGGGATGTTTGAGTTAAGTCACTACCATCGATGTTGTTCTTTATAATCTCTATAAAAAACAACAGGTTGAAATTATTATTGGCAAATAGGTCGAAAACTCATCATCATTGTAGTCATTTCAGGGCGCCAAAATAGGCGGTTGAGTTAGCTTTAATAATGGGATTTAATGGCGCATCGAGCGTAGCCGTACTCAATCGGCTGCTGCATTCTGGAGCGCGTGCTGATGACCTTAATACCCGCGACCGATACCTTTGCGATTCTGGCAATTATCATGGGCTTGGCATGGCTGGGGTTTTGGATTGACCAACACCCTGTGTTGAAGAAGACTTCCGGCGTTGTGTGGGTGCTGGTGGTCGCAATGTTGTTGTCTAATACCCATATCATTCCCTACGACGCCGCGGCCTATGGCTTCGTGGGCGGAACCCTGGTACCGCTGGCGATTCCATTGTTGTTGTTCAAAGCGGATCTGCGAAAGATATTCGCCGAAAGTGGACCAGTGATGATCACTTTTTGTATTGCAAGCATCGGCACAGTTGTCGGTGCTGTGCTTGGATTTTATCTGCTAGACCTCGGTGAGATTGGTCCCAAAGTTGCTGGTACTTATACGGGCGGCTGGATAGGTGGGGCGGTTAATTTTCTGGCAGTATCACAGGCCGTGGAAATGACGGAAACCGAGTTCAGTGTTGCTATCAGTGCCAGCAGCGTCGTTAGCATAACTGCTCTTATGCTGTTGATGATGATTCCAACAATAAGCTGGATAGTACGCTGGGTTTCACCCGCTGGGCAAAAAGTTGGAAGAGGCAGTGTCGGCGGACCAGAAGACAGCGCAGCCGAATTTCATCTCACCCATGTGAGCGCCGCCATTGCGATCGGATGCGTCATTTGTGCTTTGGCTGATCAGGTAGGTCAGTGGTTGAATCTGCAGCGCTACAATATTTTGTTTATCACGATACTAACCATCGTAATTGCGAATACATTTCCTCGGCAACTGGCGCGCCTGCGTGGTGATTTTGAGCTTGGTATGCTGTTTATGTACTTGTTCTTTGCCATTGTTGGGGCGGGTACCAATGCGGTGGCGTTTCTTTCCTCGGCGTTCATTTTATTTGTCTACGGCATGTTTATATTGCTTTGTCATTTAGCCGTGGTGTTGTGTGCTGCCAGAGCGCTAAAGCTGGACCTGGCGGAAGCGGTTATTGGTTCAGCGGCGGCTCTTGTCGGGCCGGCGCCCACTGCTGCACTGGCCATTTCGCATGGTTGGCGCAATCTTGTAACGCCAGGCATTATGTGTGGTATTTTTGGGTATGTGATTGCCAACTTTATTGGTATCAGCATTACTGCGCTCTTGAGCTAAGCGACTATGGGCTCTTCGGTGCACCGCGGCTCAAGCAGCAAGCGGCACAGTTTACTATTCTATGGTTTATTGGCCTTGCCTGCCTGTTTTGCGCCTCTTTCCATAGACTTGTTGGTTCCTTCATTGCCTTCGTTGGCTGACGATCTGGCTGCTGGTTTGAGTGACACTCAGCTTAGTATCTATGCGTTCGTTCTTGCCTACGGCTTGGCGCCCTTTTTCTGGGGGTCGTTGTCAGACCGCTATGGACGCAAACCACTTTTGTTGTTGGGTATTCTGCTTTATGCCGTGATGAGTCTGGCGTGTACGGTTGCCCCATCAATAACCACTTTGGTTGTTCTGCGCTTTTTTCAAGGCTTTGCCGCGGCAGCCGGCATTGTAGTTGCCCGTGCCATGCTGCGCGACCGTTACGGTGCAGAGGGCACCACAAGAGCAATATCCACGCTGTACATGTTCCTAGCGATTATTCCTATTGTTTTGCCTATAGTAGGTGGTTATCTGTCTTTGTTTTTGGCATGGACTGACCTGTTTCTGACTATGTTTGTTATTGCAATCGTTTCTCTTTTGGGTGCCGCCTGGCGCGTTCCGGAAACTCTCAGCAAGACAGTGGGTAGTGAGGCGGATGGCCAGGCGCCTGCAAATGCGACATTAGGCAGCCGAGAAATACTGGCCAACAAGCAATTTCTTAGAAGCACTTTCATCAATATGTTTGCAATGTCTGGTACGGTATTGTTCGTTGGCAATTACTCCTTTCTAAGTTCGCAGCTATACCACGCAACGGCGCAGGAAAATGGATACATTCTTGCGTGCTTTAACTTCTCGCTTGCCTGCGGTATCTATCTTGTTCGAGGTTTTGTTCCGGCTTTTGGTGTTTCGAGCACTATTCGGATAGGGGTTGGCGTGCTAGCTGCGGCGTGGTTCGGTGTTGCCGGCTATAGCGCTGTTGGGGTACCGTCTGCGATGTTAGTAATGGCTCTTATTATGCTGGCAAGCTTCGGTCACGGGATCATTATGGCCTTGTCTCCAGGCGAGGCATTAGTGCCTTTTAGTGTTGGCGCGGGTAAGGCGTCGGCAATTTACGGTTGCATTCAATCAGTTGGCGCTGCGCTGATAAGCTATACGGTCGCTCTGCTGGGGCTGCAACAACTTTCAGAGGTTAGCAAAGCAGTGGCGCTGTGTGCGTTGTGCATGGCTCTTTGTTTCTTCTTCATTAAGAGCTCACCCGAGAGCGCATCAGATCGCGATTAATTTGCAGCATCGACTCGGTCAGTTTGCGTGCCTTACTGCCGTCGCCCGATGCGATAGCCCACGCCAGCGCGCGGTGCCGGTCCAGATCATCGCGAGCAAGCTGTTGATCTTCGGCTACAACATGACTGTGCGCTCGTAAATACGTACTGATCGCGTGTTTGAAATTTGCCAATACAATATTATGGGTTGCTTCCAGAATGGCGGCATGGAATGCAATGTCTGCTTCCATGCGCATTGAAGAGTCAGTACCGCTGGCTTCCATGTCGTCGTACAGTGCCAAAATTTTTGCCACGTCGTCGCGACTGGCTCGCTCGGCCGCCAGTTGCGCTGCCTGCGGCTCAATGATGTGTCTCATCTCTGTGATATCCAGCATAAACTGAACATCCGCCGATTCTGGGTCAGCATGCCATTGCAGAACGTCCGGATCGAGCATATTCCAATCGTGTCTGGGGCGCACTTTGGTGCCGCTTCGCGGAGCCGTGCGAATCAAGCCTTTGCCTGATAACACTTTTACGGCCTCTCGCAAGGCATTACGACCAACGCCCAATTGGTCGGCTAGCGTCTGCTCAACAGGTAAAGTGCTGCCTTCGGGAAATTTCTTGCTCGCAATCTGTCGGCCAAGAATAGACACAACGGCGGTTACCTGACCGCGAGAAGTGCTTTTTCTGGCGTTGCCGTCAGCCATCATAATCCCCTGATCTATTTTTGCAGCTAGTGTAACTCATCCGACCTGATGAGCTGAGGTTGTATTCATATAATGGGGTGTAATATGAAGAAATAAAATTGATGACTTGTTAATGATGGGATTAATGGATATATCGAATGCTTGTCTGTACTTTTTTGTTCTAGCTGGCGAAAAACTGAGACCGCATAAATCATAGCATCTTAAGTAATTGATATATATGAACTTAAAATTATTTCGATAAACTCCGATAAAAACCTGAGTCCTCCGATGATTTTTGTCGTGGTGCGTATGTCGTTATTCTTGTTGGAGTATTTTCTAAATTCGATTGCTATTTAATGGGATTATCGCTATGTTACGCAGGCTGGAGCGTCAGCGGCAAATATCCCATTATTGTATACGCCGAATTGGAGGATTGATGGCAGATTACGACGTAGTGATCGCAGGTGGCGGTCACAACGCGCTGATGTGCGCGGCGATGCTGGTAAAAAATGGTCTGACAGTGCTGGTGGCCGAACGCAACGATTATGTTGGTGGGGGTGTTATAACCCGAGAAGTAACAGAGCCAGGCTACAAACATGACTTGTTCGGCTCGTCTCATGTCTGGATTCATCTCAATCCGGACTTCCAGGCGCTTAGACCAGAGCTTGAAAAGCATGGTTTGAAATACATCTGGTCTGAAGATCAAATTACCGGGCACCCTAACAAGTACGAAGGTCAGGGCATTGTCGTCTATAAAGACATTGGCAAAACATGCGACAGCATTGCTGAATACTCCAAAGCCGATGCGCGCCGTTACCGCGAGATACATGACGAGTTTGGCGAAATACAGGATGGCGTGATCAAAGCCATGTTTTCACCGCCCGCGCCACCAAGCTATTTGTTTCAAGGCCTTGAAAACAACCCTGAAGGGCTCAAGCGCTTACGCGACTACCAATTGAGTTCCCGGCAATTCACTTTGGAGAATTTCGAAAACGAACATGTTCGAGCTTTTATTTTGGGCTGGGCAATGGCGCCGCAAACCTTGCCTGACCAGTTAGGAACCGCGCAAGGATTCTATGTGATGATTCCAAGCATCCACTTTTTTGGTCAAGCCATACCAGAGGGCGGTAGCGGTATGCTCTCTGAAGCTCTGAAGTCTTACATCGAAGCCAATGGCGGCAAGGTAATGACGGGCGCCACCGTCCGCAAGTTCATGGTCGAGAAAGGAGAGTGTATTGGTCTTCAGCTTGAAGACGGCACAGATATTAAAGCCAGCAAAGGCGTGGTCAGTTCGCTAGACCCTTATCAAACCTTCCTTGAAGGCTTTGAAGAAAAAGACTTGCCGGCCGGTTTCACTGATACCGTGCGTCGTTTTAAGTTTGGTGACGTAACGATTGCGCGCGTGCACTACGCCTTGCATGACGCACCGCAATTCAAAGGCCACAGTGATATCAACAAAACCGCTTTTCAGCGCATGTTTGGCACGGTTGCAGACATTGACAAGCAATATAATGAAATGGCCTGCGGTCTAGCACCCAGCGATCCTTTTTTGTGGACAGCGGCCTGGACAACGATGGATTCAACGCGCGCACCTGAGGGTAAGCACACCTTAATTATGGACACCTTTGTACCTGTAGATCTTGCGTCAGGTGAAGACTGGGAGGCATTGGGTCCACAGTACATTCGAGATACGCTGCTCAAGCAATTGCGTAATTACACAACAAATATGAGTGATGACAATATCATTGCCGAATACGTAGAAACCGGGCCAAGTCTTGCGCGAGCCAATCTGTGTTTCCATCGCGGCGTGACCACCGGTGGCGAGCGTACCCTCGCACAAATGGGCGCATTTAGACCGTTTCCGAATTACGCTGAATACCGGGGACCGGTTAAAAAGCTCTACCTAACAGGTCCTTCATGTCACCCCGGTGGCGGCATCAGTGGTATGGGCACTATTGCCGCCAACGAAATTCTTCTAGACCTGGGCGTTAAAGAAGAAGATGACGATTTTGAGTTTTAGACTTTGAGTTTTAGATATGGCTAGAGAACGAATAGACCCCTATACAGCTTTGATTGTTCAACCGGAAGTCACGGTTGTTGAAGATCGCGCTGGCATCCAGAAGAACCTGGACCGTGTAATGAATCTTATCCATTTCGGTGTTGGTTACTTCTGGGAAGTGCCGGTGCGTCTTGTGATATTGCCCGAGTACTTTCTGCAAGGTGTAGGCACGCCTGGCAAAGGCGAGAGCAAAATTGAAGACCAGATGAAAAAGGCCGTGACAATACCTGGCCCGGAAATAGATCAGCTTGGCGCGATAGCGAAACAGTACGGTTTGTATATCTGCGGTGGCGGCGTGGTTGAGCAAGTTGATGAATTTCCGGACCGCTGGTTCAACACCAACTTCATCGTGGGTCCGTCGGGTGATGTCGTACTCAAATACCACAAATGGCATATTAATGCGTCGCTAGGCCTGGGTACCTCACCCCATGATATTTTTGATGAATACTGCGAGCATTTTGGTGGCGGTATTAAAGATCTGTTTCCTGTGATTGACACAGAAATTGGAAAACTGGGCACCATGACCTGCCATGATGGCTGCACGCCTGAAGTGTCTCGTGCTTTAGGTTACAACGGTGCAGAAATTATTTGTCATCCTGGCGCCATTCAGGAAGTAGAAGGTGTTTCTGAGCCATGGGACTTTTGGAAGTTCACCCGGCGAACCCGCGCGCATGACAATATGTGTTACTTACTTGGATCGAATTGGGGCAAGGTGAATTATGAGTTTTACCCTACCGGATTCTGTCCTGGTCATTCATTCGCAATTGACTATACCGGCATGTTACTGCGCGAAGCACCGTATCCGGAAGAGCAAGTTCTGTCAGTAACTATCGACATAGAAGCGCTGAGACAATACCGAACACGAACCAATCACAATTGCTGGATTGATGTACGAACCGAGGGATTTCGAGAAATGTACACCAATTCGATATACCCACCGAATCGATTCCCATCGGGCAAGCCACCAAAGGCACTGGTGGACAAAATAAGTATATGCAAAGAGGTGTTTGATGACCTGTACGCGCGAGGTCAATTCACCCCACCCGCCGGAATGGAGCCAGAAGACGTGTCGAAGCAATTGCAAAAGCGAATTGATTACGCGCAAGCCACAGGTCGCCTGAAAAAATCGTGATTGCTATTCGGTACTGAACAATGAAAGTAAAGAGCAAGCTGGCCGATATCGATTTCGAATTCGGCCATTTTGAGTACAAGAAAGATCACTTGATTGTGCACAGCCATGAAAGCCAAAGCATGCAAAGCAAAGTGTATGTAAGCCCGGATGATATCGTTGCTGCGGCAAGTTGTGCGATCAAGAATCCGAAAGTGATTCTCTACTTACTGGGGTTCCCCTATTTTTTAATTCGATACAGGAAGAGAAAGCGGGAAAGAGCACAGGCTTAACTCAACTAATAGCTTGAGGAAAAAGAAACTGTTTTAAGAGTGTTAAGAAATGCACTGAACATAATGGATACTGAGATGACAACAATGACAGGCGCAGGGGCGATAATAGAATCGCTCAGAATTAACGGGGTAGATACTGTCTTCGGTCTACCTGGCGGGCAATTGGATTACTTGTTTGATGCCATGTATAAGCAGGGTGACGATCTTACTTTGATTCATTCCCGTCATGAACAAGGTGTAGCGTACATGGCCTATGGTTATGCGCGTTCCACTGGAAAAGTGGGCGTATATGCTGTAGTGCCAGGTCCGGGTTTATTGAACTCGTCAGCCGCACTTTGCACTGCCTGGTCCAATTACACGCCAGTGTTATGTATTTCGGGTCAAATTCCTTCTGCTGCAATTGGCAAGGGTTATGGCGAATTGCACGAGATAGACGACCAGCTCGGCATGATCAGCCACATAACGAAGTGGGCGTCGCGCATTGAGCAAGTGGAAGATACCCCTCAGCAAGTGAACGAAGCATTCGTTCATCTGCAGTCAGGTAGCCCCAGGCCGGTCGAAATAGAAATGGCCATGGACATAATGGCCACAGAGAGCGCCGTAGAGTTGCAAGCGGCGGCTCTATTGCCTGAAGCACCCTCGATTGATGCCCGGCATATTCAAAATGCGTGTGACATTCTTGCCAGCGCACAGCGCCCGATGATCGTTGTTGGTTCCGGAGCTTTGGACACAGGTGATCGTATATTGAAGCTTGCCGAAGCTTTACAGGCCCCCGTGATGTCTTTTCGTGCGGGCAAGGGCATTGTAAGCGACGACAATTACCTCAGCGTAAATCACCCTACCGGTCATACTCTTTGGGGTGAGGCAGATGCTGTACTGGCGATTGGTACACGTTTGCATTGGCCCTTGGTGATGTGGGGAAAAGACGATGATCTAAAACTGATTCGTGTTGATATAGACTCAGAACAAATTGACCGCATCTGCACGCCAGAGGTGGGCATACATGGTGATGCAAGTGACTGTGTTGATTTGCTGCTTCAGGAACTCACAGCTAGATCTCATGTGGCAGAATCCAGAGAGCAGGACTTGCTAACCCTAAAGCAATCCATGGATGAGCAGGTTCGCAGCAAGGTAGGACCGCAAATGGCCTATCTGGATGTGATCCGCGAAGAGCTACCGCGCGACGGCATATTTGTTGATGAAGTCACCCAGGTTGGCTTTGTATCCTGGTATGGTTTTCCTGTGTATAAACCACGTCAGCATATCAGCGCAGGGTATCAGGGTACCTTAGGCTATGGTTACGCCACCGCATTGGGTGTTGTGGCCGGCAACCGCGATAAAAAGGTGATTCAGGTCAGTGGCGACGGCGGTTTCATGTTTAATGTGCAAGAGCTTTCCACCGCCGTGCAATATGAATTGCCGCTGGTAACCGTTATTTTCGACGATGGGCGCTTTACCAACGTGCAGAGGCAGCAGAAAGAGTGGTTTGACGGCCGTGTTATCTGTTCAGATCTGCACAATCCTGATTTCGTCGCACTTGCTGAAAGTTTTGGTGCAGCGGGCTTCCATGCCAACGACCCGGAAAGTTTGAGGCTGGCTATTCGTGAGGCGTTTACGCAGAAAGGCCCATCGATTATTAGTGTGGATGTGCAAGAATTCTTTCCACCGCCATGGCCTTTTTTGATGTTGCCGCAGAACCGTGCTCAGGTTTGTACCTAGTACTGTGTTCGGCATGCAAAAAAACACTGTTACTGGGAGAGTCAGCTAATGACAGAGCTGCAAGCCAAAGCATCAATTCGTTCCTTGGCGCCTTATCGCCAAGGACAAAGCATAATAGAAGGTGTTCTGCAACCGATTAAGCTATCGTCGAATGAGTCGTCTTACGGCCCCTCACCAAAAGCGGTAGAAGCCTACCATTCAATAGAACCTTCATTAAACCGTTACCCCGACGGCGCGCAAACAGCATTGCGCGAAGCAATCGCAGACGTTTACAAGCTCGATGCGAATCGGCTTATCTGTGGTAATGGTTCAGACGAATTAATCCAGCTGCTGGTAAGAACCTACGTAGGCGATGGTGATGAAGCGGTTCTGAGTGAGAATGGCTTCATCATGTGCAATACGCACCTACAGGCGGCAGGAGCGAGTCTGCATATCGCTCCAGAGCATGACTACTGCGTTAATGTGGACGAAATGCTCAGTCGCGTCACGGAAAACACCCGGTTTTGTACGATTGCGAAGCCTAACACTCCTACCGGTACCTATATCTCCGATACCGAAGTGCGTCGCCTGCACGCAGGTCTACCTGAGCACTGCATCTTTTTGATTGATGGAGCGTATGCAGAATATGTGATGAAAGATGACTTCAGCGATGGTCTGGCCATGGTCGATGAGTTCGAAAATGTTGTGGTGAGCAGAACGTTTTCAAAAATCTATGGTTTGCCTGGCCTGCGTATTGGATGGATGTTCTGTTCTGAGGCGGTAACGTCGATGGTGCAAAGAGTTCGAACGCCATTCAATACCAATAGCGCAGCTCTGGCAGCCGCCGTCGCCGCTATTAAAGACCAGGCATACATGCGCAAGGTGCGCGACGCTAATGCAGACTCATTGCGCTCCCTGAGTGAAGAGCTCAGCGAGCTGGGTATTGAAGTCATTCCCAGCGTTGCGAATTTTTATTTGCTTCGTTTCTCCACCGATATTGGCAAGAGTGGCAGCGGTGCCGCAGAGTGTCTTCTGCGGCATAATATTATTCCGCGCCCCGCGGGTGATTCTGACGAGTACTTGCGAATAACCGTGGGAACGCCTGAGGAAAACGCCGCTGTGATGGAAGCTATGCGTACTTATATGGCAGGCTAATGAGTCAGACATACGAAATTTCAGATGCCGTAAAATCAAGACTTGCGTCAGAACAACATCTTTTGCTTGATGGTAGTTGGCAAGCTGCCAGCGACGGATCGTCTACCCCGGTTTATGATCCTTCCAGCGGTAGCGAAATGACAAGAGCAGCGGCCGCGACTGAGGCCGATGCAGAAGCAGCTGTTCAAGCAGCACGTCGTAGCTTTGATGATGCCAGCTGGAGAGGCTTAACCCCTTCGGCCAGGGCCAAAGTGCTCTGGCGAGTGGCGGATCTTCTGGAAGAGCATGGTGATGAAATTGCCGAGCTGGAAATGCTGGATGCCGGCAAGCCTTATGCCGGTGCCCGTCATGGCGAGATACCGTTTGCAGCTGATTGCTTTCGCTACTACGCGGGCTGGTGTACCAAGATAGAAGGCAGCACGAAGCAATTGTCGACTGTTCCAGATCAGGACTTCCACATTTATACACTGCGCGAGCCGGTTGGTGTTGCCGCATTGATCGTGCCATGGAATGGTCCTTTGGTGCAGGCGGCCTGGAAAATTGCGCCAGCGCTGGCCGCCGGCTGCAGTGTGATTGTGAAACCCGCAACACAAACGCCCCTAAG
>JBGCDE010000170.1:0-15685 GCA_045105115.1 Pseudomonadales bacterium
GTGCTTCCAAGGCAGGCTTAAACAGCCTGACCAAAACGTTGGCAAAATCTCTCGGCAAACATAAGGTGCGCGTCAATGCGATTTGCCCTGGACTTATCGATGGCAGCTGGAGTCAACAAGGTTGGGGTGAGTCCTGGGACGTAGTCAAAGCCACAATAAGTGCCGCCACACCGTTGACTGATATTGCAACGCCAGCTGACGTGGCAGACAGTTTGATCAGCGTCATTACAGGCAGCGATTTAATGACGGGGCAGATCATCACTTTTGACGGCGGATTTACCCTCGACTAATCAGCAACATACACACAGTGAAAAATAATAATGCTCGATGACTTAAATATTCTATTCCTGACGATGTCCAACTTTGTTTGGTCATACATAATTCTTGGATTGTGTGTTGGTGTGGGTTTGTTCTTTACGCTGCGGCTTGGCTTTATTCAGCTGCGCAGCTTCCCGCATGCGATCGCTTTACTGCGCGGCAAGTACAAGGACGATGATGCGTCAGGCGGAATAACGACCTTCCAGGCATTGGCTACGGCTCTTTCATCTACCACCGGTATTGGCAACATCGCAGGCGTAGCGGTTGCCATCAAACTCGGTGGTCCGGGCGCCATATTCTGGATGTGGGTTATGGCATTTCTGGGTATGGCATTGAAATACGCGGAAGGTACTTTGGGCAGTCTCTACCGGGAACCAGTCGGTCTCAAAGGCGAAATGGGCGGTGGGCCAATGGCTTACATCACCAAGGGCTTGGGTGAAAAGTGGCGGCCGGTTGCTGTGTTTTACGCGGCCTGCACTGCAGTAGCAATTTTTGGTGCCTGGAACATGTTCCAGTCGAATCAGGCCGCTGCAACACTGCAAGACCAGTTGAATGTTCCTACCTGGGTGACGGGCATCGTGCTCTGCGTATTTGTAACTCTCGTGTTGGTGGGTGGCATCAAACGAATTGGTGCGGTGGCTGCCAAATTGGTGCCCACCATGTGCGTAATCTACGTGGTCACGGTTCTGGTCATATGTTTTATGCACGCCGAATTGATTCCCGATGTTCTGGCGCTGATTGTAAGCGAAGCGTTTAATTTTGAATCGGCAGGCGGCGGTGCTATGGGTACCGCAATATTGATTGGCATTCGCCGGGCCGTGTTTTCAAATGAAGCGGGTACCGGTAGTGCTGCGATTGCACACGCAGCGGCGCAAACACGTTACCCTGTCAGGCAGGGTATAGCCGCAAGTCTTGGGCCATTTATCGATACCATTGTCGTTTGTGCTGCAACGGCATTTGTAATTTTGCTTAGCGGTTATTACGGCACTGAGTCGTACCAAAACAATCACGGTGAGGCGATTAGCTTTGAAGCGGGTGCCACTCCAGCACTTGACAAAAACTGGTCTATCAGCGCGGGTGAGGTTGCAATTGATAACGGTCGCTTGCAGCAATTCACTGACGGTCTGCAAGTACTGAAGTACACGCCATCTGAAAATTCAGCACCGGCTTTGTCACCTGTTCTTGAGCTGTCTGCCTTGTCGTCTTCGGAGAACATTGATGCTATTCGTGTGTCTTCTCTCAGCAACGCAGCTTCGTTACGAGTGCGCGTGTTTGATCATAATAGCAACTTCGATTCCCGCGCCATCCTTATAGGTGAGGGTGAGTCGTCGGATTGGACAGTGGAAGGACGTCAGATTGATGGTCGCTGGGTATCCTGGGTTTTGAAGCCAGGTGAAGAGCTTAAGGAACAACTTGCGGCGCTTGGTGGATTGAGCGCACTCAGCCTGCAATTTGAGCATGAAGCCAGCTCAGCACTGGCATTGGACAGAATCGAATTGGTGAGTGCTGCAAACGGCATTGTTTTGTCCTCTGCAGCATTTGCAAAATTCTTTGGTTTCTTTGGAACCGTGTTCATTCCCATTGCGGCTTTGTTTTTTGCATACTCGACCATACTTGCCGGTAACTACTACGGTGAAGTGGCGTGCCATTACCTTAATGACAAACTGATTAAGCCGTATATGTGGCTGTATATAGCTTCAACCTTTGTTGGTTGTGTAGTAAGTCTGGATGTAGTGATTAACTTCTCTGACCTGACCTTGGGCATCATGGTTATTCCCAATCTCATTGCCTGCGTGCTGTTAAGCCCGGTTGTTGTTCGAGAAACAAAGAAATATTACGCGGCGTTGCGCAATGGCGAGTTCACCCTTGCTGATTGAGCGCGGTAATAAAACGAACACCAGACAAGGCAAGCGCGTCCAGGTTATAGCCGCCTTCTAGAATAGCCATGACGCGCTGCTCTGAATACTGATCGGCCCAGTCAACAATTTGTTCACCTACCCATTGGTAGTCTTGCTCATGCAAATTAAGACCCGCCAGCGGGTCGGCTGCATGGGCGTCAAAGCCTGCTGACACAAAAATCATTTCAGGTTGATGGTTTTTTATAGCAGCGGCCCAGTCTTGGCTTATCGCTGTGCGGAATTCGCTGGAGCCATCACCTTCCTTGAGCGGTGATAAAACAATATTCGGTCGATCAACCTGGTCGAAGCGGCCGGGATAAAATGGCCACTGAAAAGAAGAGCACACCAAAACCTCCGGTCGGTCCTGGAAAATGTCCACGGTGCCATTTCCGTGATGCACATCGAAATCCAGTATTGCCACGCGTTGCAGTCCACTGGCCAAGGCCTGCTCAGCGGCAAGCGCTACAGAATTAAAAATACAAAATCCCATCGCAATAGCCGATTCAGCATGATGACCCGGTGGGCGCACGGCGCAGAAAGCGTTGCGTACTTCGCCATTGATAATTCTTGTTGTTGCACTAACGCCCGCTCCGGCTGCCAACAGTGCCGCGTTTAAGCTGTGCGGGTTCATTTTGGTATCGGCGTCTAATGCCACCGTGCCTTCACTCGGCGATTGTTCAACGATCGCATCAACATAGTGCTGAGGATGCGCAGTGGCCAGGTTTGCAATGTTAAGCAACGGCGCCTGCTCCATCAATAAAGGCGTATCCCAATGCGCCGACTTAACGGCAGCGTTCAGCGACACCAAACGCTGTGGACTTTCGGGATGGCGCTCACCCATGCTATGCAATTCGCATTCTGGATGGCTGAGATAGAGAGTCTGCATATTCTTATCCTGAATTTGTCAGTGGTCTTGAGCAATGTCCAGAGCATACATCAACAAACGCTCTTCGGTATCATCGGCGTTAAAGTCAGCATCATATGTGAAGCCGAGACGCTCCAGTAAGCGAATAGATCGCTGGTTCTCCGGCAATGTGATGGCCAGCAGAGTAGGCGACAGCGAATTGCTGAAGGCGTATTCAATAGCCGCCTCGCTGGCCTCGTGCGCATAGCCTTGCCCAGCGTATTGCTCGAGTTGCGCAAAGCCCAGATCTGGACCCGGCAGGGACTCTCGTTTGACTAAACCACACATTCCAAGCATTGCGTTGTCGCTAGCACGCTGCATTAACCACAGGCCATAGCCATGCTGCTTATAGGCGCTTAGCAGGCGCTCGTCTATGTACTCTTTCGCCTTGGCAAGTGTGTCGATCGTGTGTTGCGATATGTATTTTCGCCACCCCGGTTCATTGATCAATTCAAGAATAAACCCGGCGTCGTCCAATGTTGCTTCGCGCAGGATCAGGCGGGATGTTTTGGCGATCTGCTTTGCTGGTGCGGTCATCGGCTATCGTTCTGTGCTGTCAGGTGCTTTGTGCCACTGTCGATTTGTTGCTGCCTCCTGACAAAGCTGCAATCGTTGAACCAACCACCACCAGCAAGCCGCCTAGCCAGTTCAGGGCGTCCATCGGTTCTACGTGTACGCTGCCAGGCCAGATAGCGTTCATTAACCAGCCGAAGCCCAGAGTGATCAGAGGTGCAAGAGTAATGACGGCGCTTACTCTTGATGCGTCCCAGTTCGACATGGCAATTCCAAAGCTGCCGTAAGCGATGATGGTGTTTAGCGACGCGAACAGCAGTATCGCCCATAACAGGCCGTCAAATTCCATGATCGCCATTGGCGCTGCAAACGGAAGGTACACAACACTGCCAGCCAAATAGATCAGTAACAACAAGTCGTTGGCTTTTTCTTTACGAAGAATCAGTTTCTGACCTAAACCGTAGCAAGCCCACAACACGCCACCGAGGAACACAATAGCAAGACCGAAGATATAGTCTGGCTCAGTGCTCACCAAATCACGTAATCGATGGTGGAAAAACAACAACATGCCAATCGAAAACAGCACAACACCAAACCATTGCCGCGGCGCGAAGGACTCTTTGAAAAACAGAATGCTGCCAAGCAATAACAACAATGGTGAGGTATTAATAATTATCTCTGCCGCCGCCGGTGTGACAAAACTCAAACCGTATACAAACAGAACATAATTAATCAGCAGGGTGGCAACGGTAACAAAGGTCAGCGGCAGCATGGCCAGAGACAGTAAGCGTTTTATGCCGCTTACACTGCGCCTGCCATACCAAAGCGCGGCTATCAGGGCGGCAGCGCTAAATCGAAACCAGGTGATGGTGATGGCATCAAGGTGTGCGAGTAATTCTTTAAGCGCAAACGGCAACAGCCCCCAGAAGACTGTGGTGACTAATGCAAAACCAAAACCCAGGCGCCAGTTCTGGGTCAAGAGCGCTGCTTACTTTCCACGCCAAACACCAGGGCGCTTTTCAATAAATGCGGCCATGCCTTCTTTCTGATCTTCGGTGCCAAACAGGCCATGGAATAAACGTCGTTCAAACAAAACGCCTTGCTTAAGCGTGCTCTCGTAGGTTTCGTTAACCATTTCCTTGGTTGCTTTTGCTGCGAGTGGCGCCATGCCGGCAATGACTTCGGCGGTTTTCAATGTCTCGGCCATTAGCTCGTCTGCTGCAACCACTCGTGCTACCAGACCGGAACGTTCAGCCTCCTCAGCGCCCATCATGCGCCCAGTGAGACACATCTCCATCGATTTCGCTTTACCAACAGCACGGGTCATTCGCTGCGAGCCACCCATTCCCGGAGTGACCGCCAACTTGATTTCAGGCTGGCCAAACTGTGCGGAGTCACTGGCAATAATAAAATCGGCCATCATGGCCAGTTCACAACCGCCGCCCAGCGCGTAGCCAGAGACCGCCGCAATCCATGGCTTTCGGGTTGCTGTTACCTGGTCGTAACCAGCAAAGTAGTTGTCGCCATACATGTCAGCAAAACTCTGCTCTGCCATTTCCTTGATGTCTGCGCCTGCGGCGAACGCTTTTTCATTGCCGGTTAAGATGGCACAGCATTGACTGTCATCGGCGTCGTAGGCTGCGAATGCGCTAATCAAATCCTGCAGCACTTGGTTGTTCAGGGCATTTAAAGCCTTGGGTCGGTTAAGGCGGATGATAGTCACTGCACCTTGTTGTTCAACCAGCAGGGTTTCATAGTCAGACATTGATTCGGCTCCTTAAATGGGGAAACGGATGGTATCACAATCACGCCTTTTGACAGAGTAGGGCGGCTATAGGCAACTGTGGACACAACTCTCATGTATCATGCTTGCAGATGTCGACTCACGCTATAAAAAATACGGCCAATGATGCAAACGAATGGTCTACAGCACTGGCTGCTCTAGTCTTTCAGGCCTTGGGTATGGGGCTGATCGCTGTGTATGGCTTTTACATCACACCGGTATCAGAGCAGTTTGACGTCAGTGTCGCTACCATGAATTTGGGGCTGGCCATGTTGCTCTTGTTGAGCGGCGTTATGTCGCCATGGCTGGGTCGGTTCATTGATGGTGCTGCGCTCAAGCCGGTTATTCTGAGTGGCGCTGGAATCGCCGCCTTGGGCCTCACGGCTGCGGCGTTTGTCAGCACATTTTCTTTACTGATTGCTGCGTTTCTATTGTTTTCGATTGGTGTAGTCTTGTATGGGCCCGTGGTGTGCAACCTGTTGTTGGTTCGCGCTTATCAAACCAATCGCGCCAGAGCGCTTGCGATTGCGGCTATGGGGGTGAGCTTTGCCTCCATTCTATTACCGTTATTGGTAGCTTCGATGCTGAATACAATACACTGGCAAATGAGTCTGCTGGTGCTCGCGGGAATTGTAGTCATCGGCGTAGGCGGCGGCGTATTGTTTTTAGTGCGCGAGCCAGACAGGAAAGAGCTGGCTACTTCTAGTGAGCAGGAGCTTGAAGAACTGCCAGTGTCCGGTTTTACCGGCGACATCAATTTCTGGGCAATGGGCGTGATTACAGTGTCGGTAATGTCCATCATGTCGTTGTTTGCGATAATTCTGGTTCCACATTTTCTGAACGTTGGTCTGGATAATTCGCAAGCTGCCCTGATCATGGCCTCAAGTGGCTTTGCCGGCTTGTGTGGTAAAACCAGTCTTGCTTATTTGTCGGACCGAATTCGCCCCTATCTAAAAACGTTTGCAGTCTTTCTTTGCGCAGAGCTATTGGTCGCCTGGCTGTTATTGCTTAACTTTGAATCGTTGAATGTGATGATGTTGGCCACAATTATGTTGGGCTTCGGACACGGTGCCTTTATTCCATTACTGCCTTATATGAACAGCGTTTTTTTTGAAGAGCAGACCCTTGGGCGTATTACAGGCTTGCATATGGCAATGATGATGCCGCCAGCACTGGTTGGCCCATGGCTGGCTGGTCGCTACTATGATCAAAATGACAGCTACATTGGCGTATTTTTAGTCTTGAGCGTTGCGATGCTGATTACCCTGATCAGCGTGACTGCTTTGAAAATGCAGCGTTCACCGCCCGTGGATGCAGCCTATGGCTAATCCGGCTTGCCGAATAATTGTTTTAAGCTTAAAATAATTACCTCAAGAGACTGGCGCAGGAATTAGCTATGTGGAAACCGGCAGAACGCATAAAGTACACAGCGCTGGACGACCCATGGCCAAGCGCTGAAGAAGCGGCCCGCAGCACCCTGTATTCGCCTCTTACCGTAGGTAGAATGCAGATTCAGCAACGAACGTGGGTACCTGCAATGGTGCCGTGGCGCTCAAATGAAGAAGGTGAAGTTACCGAAGATGTACTTCAATGGTACGAGCGATTTGCGAAAGGTAAGCCAGGCGTACTGGTTGTAGAAGCCACCGGTATTCGAGATATTCCAAGCGGGCCGTTGCTACGTATCGGTGATGATCGCTATATACCCGGCTTGAAGAAACTGGCTGACACCGTTCGTGAGGCCAGCGATGGTCAAACGCGATTGCTGATCCAGATTATTGATTTTCTCAGCATTCGTCGCAGGCCTGATCCACAGAAATTCTTGCAGCGCTTTCTGCGTGTTACTGATCAACATCGATCGGCCTTGAGTTTGTCAGATGATGCCAGTGAAGATCAGGTTCGAAATGCGCTATTAGAACTGGATATCGAACAGTTAGCTTCGGTGCTTAGTGCCAAGGAATTGGAAGACTACTCGCACGGGTATCGCGAGCGCGTAACGGATATGGATATTGATGAGATAGCCAGTTTACCGCAAACCTTGCCTGACTTATTTGCTCAAGCCTCGCGTCGTGCCGAGGAAGCAGGCTTTGACGGCGTTGAACTGCATTACGCGCACGCTTACACCATGGCTTCATTCCTTTCCGCTACTAACACCCGGCCCGATGGTTATGGTGGCGAGAAGGAAAACCGCATTCGTCTTCCGCTGGAAGTATACCAGGCTTGCAGAGCGGCAACGTCTGACAGTTTTTCAGTAGGGTGTCGTTTTCTGGCCGATGAGATTATCGAGCAGGGTAATGATGTTAGTACGGCCACTTACTTTGCGGAGCAGTTCGCGCGTGCTGGAATGGATTTCTTGTCTTTGTCTCGTGGCGGTAAGTTTGACGACGCCAAGCAACCCAAAGTGGGGTGGGCCGCTTATCCTTACACCGGTAAAAGTGGTTATGAATGCATGCCGGGCTATATTTCTGATGAGCAAGGCCCGTTTGGCCGCAATGTTGAACCGGTAGCTAGTATTCGACAGTATGTTCGGGATTGTGGTTTGGATACCCAGATTGTGGTTGCTGGTGGTATTCATACGTATCGACAAGCCGAACAGCTTTTGGACGATGACAAAGCAGACATAATAGGTTTTGCGCGACAAGCGCTCGCCGACCCGGACTGGTTTGAGAAAGTGCGCACCGGCCGAGGTAAGGAAATCATGTTGTGTCGTTACAGCAACTATTGCGAAGGGCTGGATCAAAAGCATAAGCAGGTTACCTGCGAATTATGGGACCGCGAGCAGTTGGATGAACCTGGCGCCGCCAAGACTCATGATGGTAAGAGGCGTATGGTGGCACCACCCTGGTCGTGAGTCCGGATCAAACGTTGTATTCAGCGATGTTCACTGCATGAAAAAAAGTACACATGCGCGGCGAATCACACAGCAGACCTCTGACCTAATTGCGTGTATTGTTTACTGCATCATAAGTAAGCACAGGTTTGACGCACATGAAATATTGGGTATCGCTGGTCAATACGGTTGAAGCAGATCAGTTTGTTGAAATCGCCAGGCACGCAGAAAACCTCGGTTATGAGGGCATAACAGTACCTGACCATCTGGTGTATCCCGCTGAAATTTCAACACCTTATCCTTATACAGAAGACGGCAAGGTTTGGTGGCCCAATACCAACCCGTGGGCAGACCCCTGGATAACGCTGACAGCAATGGGTGTTGCAACCACTAAGCTGCGTATGGCCACCAATATTTATTTGGCCGCATTACGAGACCCTTTCACTGTTTCCCGCGCTGTTTCTGCCGCCGCTCTATACACCAATAACCGCGTTGCCTGCGGAGTATCTGCTGGATGGCTTAAAGAAGAATTTGAATTGCTGGGTGTGGATTTCCACAGCCGCGGGCGCAGATTGGATGAAACGATAAAAGCCGTGCGGGCACTGAATTCAGGCGAGGTCGTTTCACACGCCGGCGAGTTTTTTCAGTTCGACAATGCGATCATGTCGCCGGTTGCCAGTGAGCCTGTGCCTTTTTGGGTGGGCGGAATGAGTAAAGGCGCGTTGCGTCGCGCTGCTGAAAATGATGGCTGGCTTGGCGTGCCGCTTGGTCTTGAGGCAATGAAAGGTGTTATTGACTCCATATTCGAGCAACGTAAAAGTATTGGCAATTATGATCAGCCTTTCGATGTGGTGATCAGCGCAATGGAAGCGTATACCCCTGAATTTATTGATTCCTTAGATCCCGCAGGAACCTATCATGCCAGTGTGTTGCCCTGGACGCCTTCGCCGTGGGGGCGTGCGTTTTGGGTTGAGGAAGGTGAAGATCATACTGAATTGGAAGTTAAGGTGAAATCCATGGAGCGCTTCAAAAAGATGATGGGGCAGTTTGGCCTATGGGAAGACGCTTAAAAAAACGCCTCGCACTGCACTCATAAGAAGCGCCCTCAACAGCTTGTTCTGAGGAAATAGAATGGCGATCGCTACCTACCCTTCACTTTTTTCTCCGATAAAAATTGGCAGCATGCAGCTGCCGAACCGAATTGTCATGTCGCCTATGACGACCAATTACGGGTCGCCGGACCAGGAGCCAACCGAGCGGCTAACTGCCTATCTGGAAGCCCGCGCGAAGGGTGGGGTTGGTCTGATTACGATGGAGGTGTGTTCGGTTGCACTTGACCATCGCTATCAACCCAATTCGCTTAGCTTGTCTGAAGATCGATTTATCGAACAGCACCTGAAAATCACCGACATGATTCATAGTCATGGCGCTAAAGTACAGCCGCAGCTAACCCACCCTGGGCCAGAGTCCATGGCGCCATTTTATGAAGACATGCCCGGCATTGGTCCCAGCGTTAATGTAAATCCGGCTGCCCATCAATCTTGCCGGCCTTTGGATGTTGAAGAAATCCCCGCTGTTATTCAACAATACGCCGACGGAGCGGCACGTGCCAAAGAAGCAGGTTATGACGGTATTGAGCTGCATGCAGCGCATTGCTATATGTTGCTGGGTTCTTTTCTATCGCCGCTACGCAATGCACGTACTGACGAATACGGCGGCAAGAAACTGGCAGGGCGTGCGCGTTTATTGTTGGAGACCTTGGCGGCAATAAAGGCACGAGTAGGTGATGACTTTCCAGTCACCGTTAGTTTGTCCGGGTATGAACGTTCTCCAGGTGGTCGGGAAATTAATGAAAGCCAGCGTCTTGCTGAGTTGTTGGTAGAAGTAGGCGCCGACGCATTCAGAGTCAGTGGCGGAACCACTGACGGCCTGGTAAGCCAGATGGTGATGGGAAGCGACTATGGTGACGCGCCCAATCTCACCGCAGCCTCAGCAATTCGTCAAGTGGTGGACGTGCCTGTTATTGTGGTGGGCCGTGTTCATACGCCAGATTTAGCCGAAAGAATTATTGCAGACGGCCAATCAGATATGGTTGCAATGGCGCGACCGTTTTTGGCCGATCCGGAATGGCCAAACAAAGCAAAGTCCGGAAATGCTAAACAGATTCGCCGCTGTATCTCATGTGAAAACTGCATCGATAGCATGATGGAGTCATTAAATTTGTACTGCGCGGTGAATGCATTGACCGGGCGCGAGAGCAAGCTTGCGATAACACCTGCTGATCAGCAGAAGAGAGTTCTGGTTGTTGGCGCAGGTCCTGCCGGTATGGAGGCCGCCCGTGTTGCGACAATGCGAGGTCACACGGTGACGCTTGTCGACAGACAACAAAGACTGGGCGGCTCGTTGGTACTGGCCTCTACGGTGCATTCTGATAATGAACCTATCCTGCACTGGCTTATAGAGCAAGTGCGAAACGCTGATATCGATATACAACTGGGTCTTGAAGCAAACGAGCAATACGTTCGCAACGGCCAGTTCGACGAAGTGGTTGTGGCTACTGGCGCCAGTATGTTTACACCGAATATACCCGGTTCTGAACAAGCGCATGTATTCAGCGGGGCACAAATGCGACGTATTATTGAGGGGCGCAGTAAACCTGCTGACTTCGGTATATTGCCAGGTTTTCTGCAAAGTATTGCAGCGAAGGTGTCGATGCTGGCCGCTCCGAAATTATCGCCAAGTATTTTGCGTCAACTATCCCAGTGGTATATGCCTATCGCGAAGGAAGTCGTTATTGTAGGTACAGATTTAGCCGCTATTGAGCTGGCTGAGCTACTGGCTAAGCGTGGGCGCCGGGTCAATATGTTGGAACGTGGCAAACGCATAGCGCGCGAGATAGGTCCCAAGCGCCGCGCAGAACACATGGATAGACTGGATCGCCTGGGAGTGTGCATCAATACTGAGGTTTCCTGCGACACTATTGGTACAGATTCCGTAAGCTATACGACGTCAGGCGGCAGTCGCCGGGAAATAAAAGCGGGTACTGTCATTCTTGCTGGCGAACCGGTCGCCAGTACAGAATTGTTCGAGTCTATAAAAGACATGACGCCCAATGTTCACGCTATTGGTGATTGCACCGGGCTTGGATTGATTCGCAAAGCCACCGAAGAAGGTATGCGTGTTGCGTGCTCTCTCTAGTTTGTTACATCCCTAGCTAGTCAACCTTCCTATGGTTGAGTCAGGTACTGGCAGCTTGTTCTTGTACAGAAAATTTGGATTGAACAACTTGCTTTTGTAACGCTCGCCGCCATCACAGAGCACAGTGACAATAGTGTGACCTGGTCCCATTTCCTTGGCCATTTCAACGGCACCGGCAATATTGATTCCTGCAGAGCCTCCAAGTAACAATCCTTCGTTCAATAACAAGTCGAACAGTATCGGCAACGCATCTTCGTCTTCAATGCGGTATGCCATGTCGAGTGTGGTATCGCTGATATTACCTGGTAAGAAACTGACACCAATACCTTCAGTAATCGACCGTCCAGGACTTTTTTCTAACTCATTCTTACTGAAGTAATTATAGAGTGCGGAACCGGCCGGGTCTGCAATGGCTATCTTCACATTGGAGTTGCGTTCTCTAAGTGCGTCGGCCACGCCTGCCAGCGTGCCACCGGTACCCACAGCACATACGAAACCATCTACCTTGCCATCAGTTTGTTCCCAAATCTCTGGCCCAGTTGTATCGCGGTGAATAGCTCGGTTGGCCGGGTTATCAAACTGCCTAGCCCAAATTGCGCCATTGGGCTCGCTTTTCTTTCGCCCGTTAGCGATTTGCTCAGCCATATGAATGTAATGGTTAGGGCTGCTGTATTCGTGGTCTGCTACCAAAATGAGTTCAGCACCTAGAATATCAAGGCGCTCAATCTTTTCTTCGCTTTGCGACTGCGGCATTACCACAACACTTTGGTAGCCCATGGCATTGGCCAGAATTGTGAGCCCTATACCGGTATTACCGGCCGTACCTTCCACAATCACGCCACCCGGTTGCAGCTCGCCGCTTTTTTCTGCAGCCTGAATGATACCGAGTGCTGTGCGGTCCTTCACCGAACCCCCCGGATTCAAAAACTCGGCTTTACCATAGATATTGCAACCGGTTTCTTCAGAGACCTGGCGCAGATACACCAGCGGAGTGTTGCCGATCAGCTGCGTCATTGTGTGTTTTTGGGGCATATTTATTCTCCTGAAGCTGCAGTATACGGAACCCTTGAGGGCTATGCATTAACGAGTGCTTGCCCACCAACTACTGGAGCGTGCACGGCTGCGATTGGTGAAGCGATCATCCAGCCACAAGGCGATGGCACGCAGTGAGCTGCTAGCAAGCTTCCGCCAGAGTCGGTTGTGCCAGCGCGTGTAATCCCGGTTAAAAGGGCACACTCTTATGCAAATAGAGCAATCAGAATTCTGATTCGCCCAAAACGTGAAGCACTTTTCGGCATCGGTAGTCCACTTTGCAATGCCAATGATGTTCGACTTGTTATGAATGGCATCTGAGGGTGCATCAAATGGCAGAGCCTTTGGCGGACAGGCTTTCGCGCAACGATCACAAATGTCGCAGAACTGTTTAACACCCCAATTCTTTGGCTCACTGTTTACCAAAGGCATATCAGTAAAAATTTTCCCCAAACGTAATCTGGGGCCAAACTCTTCGGTAATTAACAAGCTGTGTCGGCCCACTTCCCCAAGGCCCGCTTGTGCGGCAAGCGGTATGGCCAGCGCAGAATCGTTCATGGTAGCAAAGGCACGATAACCGAGATTTCGAATGTACTGCGCAAGGGTTAGCAAAGTGACCGAATCGTTGGAATAGCCCATACCGGTTGCTGCACCGGAGAGGGCGGAAGGCACTGTTTTGGTCAAGCCCTCATCCATAGACTCGCCAGTCACAATGACATGCGGTAAATCATTCGGAATGCCAGACGGTTTGCTGTTGTGAGTCTCGCTGCTGAACACCCCGTCATACATCCAGCGCTCGTCATAGGCGCAAACACCAAACAAATCGGCGCCGCACAGTGTCGCTACCTTGTTCAGTTCAGCCGTGGCTTGCTCCGCGCTTTCAAATTCATAAGCTTGTTCAGCGCCTTCCTCATGGATACTGAAGTGATCGAAAAAACCTTCTTTGCGATCAAAGTCTTTGTTCAGATCGCGCAGTACATTGGTTACGTGCCATGAGGCATTGCGCAGCGCGTAGTCGCGTTGGTCAAAACCATCTGAGGAACGGGTTTTGGCAAAAGGCATAGAGTAGCCCTGAAAGAAGCGATCTGATTTTTCCGATGTTACTTCTTCGTCCCATTGGGTACGGCAAAACATGTCCAGTTTCTGGTCAAACCGCTCGAAGTTGTCGTCAATCGAAAATCCTGTCTTATCGTCGATAGGCTTCCAGTGTTTGCTGTGTGGGCTTGTCAAAATACGCTCGGGTGATATCGTTCTTGCGATAGTATATCCTCAAACCACCTCGGTAGTGCTTAGTTGCGCGCTGCCTGTTCAAAGGGCCCCAAACTCCGAAAATGAGCAATGAATCAAAAGCCCCGTCTTCGATTGGTGGCATTGCCATAATCGCGGGCACAGCAGTTGGTGCGGGAATGTTCTCCTTGCCCATCGCGTCAGCTGGTATGGGCTTTCTGTGGGCAGTAGCCTGTTTGCTGTTAACCTGGTTTTGCATGCTGCACTCAGGCTTGCTGATTCTTGAAACCAATCTGAATTTCCCTGTGGGTTCCAGCTTTAACACCTTCGTTGGTGAAACTCTTGGGCCGCGATGGAACGCGCTCAATAATTTGTCATTGGTATTCGTACTTTATATTCTCTGCTATGCGTTTATCAGTGGGGGCGGTTCTATTGTTTCGCATACCCTACAGAAGACCACGGGCGTGGGAGTTAGTCCGGCGTTAGCGGGTTTGCTTTTCTCTTTGCTGATCGCTGCACTTGTCTGGATTAGCACAGCCGTTGTTAGTCGGGTCAGCACAATACTGATCACTGGTATGGTTCTGAGTTTCGCTTATTCGATCTCGCAGCTTGCCTTGGGCATTGAGCCAACGTTGTTGCTTGATACCAGCATGGACTACGCCATATTCTCACTGGCCGCACTGCCGGTATTTTTAACGGCGTTTGGTTTTCACGGCAACATTCCAAGCCTAGTCAAATTCTACGGCAAAGACCCTGCGATCATTATCCGCTGCATTGTTGGTGGCTCGCTGGTCGCACTCGGTGTATATGTTGTTTGGTTGGCCGTAACGCTTGGCCAGTTGTCCAGAGACGACATACGACTGGTGATGCAAGAAGGTGGCAATATCGGTCCGATGGTCGCGGCCATGGGTACGCGCAGCGACAAGGAAATCGTATTGACCTTGCTAGATGTGTTTGCAAACTTTGCGGTCATTACGTCTTTCCTCGGCGCCGGCTTAGGCCTGTTCGATTATGTGGCGGATAAATTTGGGTTTAGTGACAGCAAAATAGATCGTTTCAAATCAGCCGCCATTGCTTTCCTTCCGCCAACACTGGCGAGTCTGGTATACCCAAACGGATTTATAGTCGCGATAGGGTACGCGGGATTGTCCGCGACAGTGTGGGGAACGCTGGTGCCTGCAGCGGCTGCGCATAAGAGCCGGCAACAATTTGGCAACCCACTGTTCAGAGTATGGGGTGGTAACGGCCTGTTGCTGTTCATGGTTGCCTATAGCGTGTTGATAGCGGCTTGCCATGTTCTTAGCACCTTGGGTTACTTGCCCATGTTCAACTGAACCGCCAGATTAGCGAGCAGCTGGACCGAACATCAATAGGAATAAGCTTATCCTTCAACACGGTAGCGGTGCTTCTTCGATCATCTCATGATTTGCCGCGCCAGGCGGCACCATGGGAAGCACCATTTCACTTTCTACTATGGGGCATGTGATAAGAGAAGGCCCCTGACTTCCGAGGCCCTTTTCCAATTCCAGCATTGGATTCGCACTGCAAGCAAGGTCATACCCGGCAACGCCCATTGCCTTGGCAGCTAAGGCAAAATTTGTGCTCTGTTGGAATTTGTTGGCCTGAAAGTTGCCTCGGTAGAAAAGTGCTTGCTGTTGCTTCACTAGTCCCAGATGGCCATTGTCGAGCACGCAAATCTTGATGTTTAGTTGTTGCTCAGCCGCGGTAGCCAGCTCTTGAAGGTTCATCATCAAGCTTCCATCGCCAGTGAAGCACACAACAGTTTTGTCTGGCTCGGCAAGCGCACAGCCAATGGCCGCAGGCAGCCCAAAGCCCATCGTTCCCAATCCGCCAGAAGTGACTAGCTGACCAGGCCGGGAGAAAGGGAATGATTGCGCAACCCACATTTGATGCTGGCCGACATCTGTTGTGACGATGGTATCTTCACCTAAAAGGTCTGCGATTTTCTTGATCAGATTGATCGG
>JBGCDE010000171.1:0-5255 GCA_045105115.1 Pseudomonadales bacterium
CGCGTTTAGCCAACAAGGCAGTGAACTGGCTGAAACCTGGCCCGCAACACCCATGCTTGCTTACCCCGACAAAGGCCGGTTCTTGATGAACCAATCCGAAGTGTCGGTAACTGCTGAGCCGATTCAAGAGACAACTGACGACACCGGCAGCTTCAGCACCGAAGAAGAAGGCGTTGAACGCAGAACCAACCTACCCCCTTTCACCAAGCTGCCCGTATCGCGGAAAGACTTTGCTGATACCGCATCGTCAATGGCGCGCTCAAGCCGCTACAAAGTACTGCTCCATGAAACCTGGATACAACCGGTGGGGAGTAAAGGCAGCGCACTTCCGCTCATCATTGATCGCTCGGGTGACACCGGCGAATGGCCACTGCTCCAAGGCTCCATCAAACTATGGCTATCTCGCTACCTGCATCTGGAAACCAATTTATGGCTGAATACTTCGGGCAGCTATCTTGAGGGTGACTGGCGTATGCCCAGTGCACCTCTGGGCCCCAGGGCGGTCGCTAACGGTAGTGGCACTAGCTTGTTCGCAGCGGAGCAAACCGTGGCTGCGCCTGCTCCACAACCTAGCGAAAACGCCAACCTCTATTGGGAAGAAGACCAAACCGTTACAACGATAGACCGCGGCTACCCCTACAGGCATGCGGTTGCGCTACAGCAGAAGCGCCGCATGCGCAGCAAAGAGGTGCATTACATTGATCACCCTATGCTAGGCCTAATGATCAAACTTACACCACTAAAAACGTCTGCAGACTAGAACGCCTGCAGTCAATCTACTTTTTCAACTACCCGGTGAATAACACGTAGCGCCACTAGGCGCGCCTGTGTTCGGTTCATACTCAGTTGCAGTGACATTCCCGCCCAAAGCAAGACAGGTTGCAATCATGTCATTGCATGCGTTCACCCCTGAGCAACTGGTATCGGCTCCTTGAGAATTGCCGGGTTGGGCACTGGTCATCCTGCGAGATTTTGCCGGCTCGCTAGGTGCCATTCCGCCAGCCTGCACAGCGGGTAATAGCAACCCGGGCTTTTGCGAGCGAGGCTTTGCGCTGAGCTGGCTGGATGCGCTTGCTTTTGCTTTCGCCGATTTAACAGCGTCTGTTTTCTCTGCTGCCTGAGCGGCATGCGTGAAAACCACCGCAATTAAACTCACAGCCAGGCTTAGGGCTCTCGTTGTCTTATTCATGTTCGCTTCCTCGTCTATTCAACAAACTGCACTTTGCGTTACGTGGCTAACAGTAAAGTCTCAATCAGTAACGTCTCAATAACATCTCAATAACGCCTCGTGATTGCGTCTCGCGATACACTCGCGACGCGACACACCCGCAACTGTAGTTCGAGGCAGTGAAATCAGCGGCAATCTAGCGTGAAATAACCGTCAAAATCGAAAAATTGACAACTTTTTGCTGCAAATCTTTTTGCAGCACAGGGATCAAAGCAGTTTTAGGCAAGTTTGCAGACTGCAACCGGCATCGGCTGTTCAAGGGCTTTCCAGCAACGTTGCTAACCGGTAAGGTGAATCACGTTTATGACATAGCTTGCTTCACACTGTAGGGATGCAACACAACGTAATGAGTTCCACCCAATCAAGCACTGGTTCCCACGACAAAAATCCAGCTAACAAACATCAGGATTCGCCAAACGCCCCCTCGCTGGGCGCCCTGCACCTTCATTTATTGGGGCCTTTTACAGCGCTGTCTGCCAATGGCCAAGACGTAACGCCATCAAGCAAAAAAGCACGCTGCCTCCTAGCCTACCTGGCTCTGTCGCCGGGCCTGAGCGCGCCGCGACAAACGCTGGCTGGGCTATTGTGGAGCGATCAGGAAGAAGACAGGGCCCGCGCTTCGCTCAGACAGTGCATAAGGCAGATTCGTAGCGCCTTTTCGGCGCACATGAGTGACGCAGAAATTGACTTACTCTTGATCGCTACGCGTGATTCGCTCACGCTAAACCAAGCTCAGATAGAGGTAGATGCGCACAAAATTTCTAGTGACGGCCTACTCGTAAAAGAAACACGAGCCAGCCTGCTGCAACTGTGGCGCGGAGAGCCGCTCCAAAACCTAGGATGCTCTGAAGAGGCCTTTGAAGACTGGATAGTCGAAAAGCGCAACGAGATACTGTTAGGAACCATCAGCCTACTCGAACAGGCGCTGGAACGCTCAGAACCCCACGCTACCGATGCGTTAGAGGTTGCCGAAGACTTGCTGCAATTTGATCCCTGCCATGAGGGTGCCGCCGAGCGTGTCATGACACTCAGCCTTGAGAAGGGTGATCGCCGGCGTGCACAGCAATGCTACCGCAACCTGCAAAGCGCCATGAATACGAACCTCGATATGGAACCTGGGGCGGCGCTGGCGGCGCTTTACGAGCAAACGCGACAAGCAGACCCTGCAGACACGGCCCCAAAACAGCCCTCAAGAACAGTCCAAGCGCCCGCCTCTGCTACGCCTTCACACGCAGCACCTGACGAATGGCAGCAGCGCTATCGGAATGCGCTTATGAACAAGGTAAGCGGTTTTTGGATTGATGGTTTACTGGCAAAGTCACTCAAGCTCCATCGGGTGATCAACCTGGAGTTACTAGAAGATCCGTCTGCCATTTACTCACCCTGGACTAGCGTGCTCAGAAGGACGGAGCGGCCTAACGCCCAACGCTCTCACTCTGCTGACATTGCCAGGGTCTACCAGGAAGCGGAGCGCTCATTGCTAATACTGGGCGCGCCCGGTGCCGGCAAAACAACGCTGCTATTGCAACTTGCCAGCGCGATGCTGGAGCGGGCGCGGCATGATCGTACTCAGCCTGTCCCTGTGGTTTTCCATCTTGTTACCTGGGTGGAAGCCGAGGGCAACATCGCAGACTGGATTGTGGACGAACTTAACAAACGGTACGGCGTACCGCCTATGCTAGGGCGGCAAGTTTTCGATACCGAAATAGTGCCTTTATTTGACGGCTTGGACGAGCTGCCTGCAGAGAAACAACATGCCTGTATAGACGCTATCAATGCATTCATAGCACGCAAGATTGATACCGAGCTGGTCGTCTGTAGCCGAGCAACTGACTATGGTTTAGTCGGCACCAAGCTGAAACTCAATGCGGCTGTATCGCTGCAGCCCATATCAGCCGAGCAGCAAGAAGCACTGGGCAATAGCCAGGAACTTCAGGGGTTGGACGACCTGTTGCAGCAAGATGAATCACTGCGCGAGTTACTTTCAACACCGCTAATGGTTGATCTGGTCGGCGAAGTTTTACCTCACATAGGTCCCGAAGATCGGCAAAGCCCCGAGCGTTTTCGAGAGCGAATGTTTAGCACCTATGTCGACAAGATGTTGGGCGACGAGGCCCAAGATTTAGACTCGCGGGATGAAACACGACGCCCCTACAACGTTGCTGTCAGTAAGCGTTATCTTTCGTGGCTAGCCAAGCGCATGCTGGGAAAAAGCCAGGGGGTGTTCTATCTAGAGTGGATGCAACCCGACTGGGTGGATGATCGTTTTGCGCGATGGTGTGTTTCCGCGGGCTCAATCATGCTTCTGGGTATCATGTTCGGCGTTATCCTGGGGGTCTACAGCGCTGTGGCCTACGACCAGCTGATAAACCTGCCTATCGCAATACTGGGCAGCATTGTGGCGAGCTACGGTGCAGCAAGCATGGATACCGGAGAGTCGATCAGGCCAGGCTCGCGGGTGAGATTTTCGATCAACTTCTCGCGGCAAGTACTGCGGCGCACGATACTGTTATCCCTCCTCACCGCCAGTGTGGTGTTCCTGACTTTCGGCTATCTAACCACTTGGGCGATCGGCCTTGTCGCTGCGGTGCCATTGGGCTTTACCTTTCTCTTTGTGAGCATGCTAGAAAGCCATTTCACCACTAGCGGCCCTGTGCAGTCGCTAAAACCGAACGCAGGTATGCGACGCTCGCTCTTTAACTTTCTCACCATGGGCCTCATCAGCGGCGTATTCTTTGCCGTATTAGCAACCTGGCTGGCGGGCGTATCAACCGGTATTTTCATAGGCGTGTTGTTAGGGCTGATTATTGGTTTAAGTTTTGGTGGCCACCCGGCCCTGCAACATTATCTCTTGCGGTTCTTTCTATGGCGCGCTGGCCATGCCCCTTGGCGGTACGTGCATTTCCTTGATGATTGCGTCAATCGCATATTGTTGTATCCGGTAGGTGGAGGCTACCTGTTCACGCATCGCACACTCATGGAGTACTTCGCCAATCTTGATCCTGACAAGGACTCGCAAGCGCACTAGATCAATACAAAACACGCTTGTGCAGAAAAAACCGAGCTATTTTTTACGATTAACGCCTTTTTGACGCCGCTTTCACGGTAATTGGCTCTTTTTTTAACACCCGATTTGTACGCTTCTACCCACTGCATACATGCTGCGTGGCCTACTGGGTTTGATCGTCCTAACACCACTTGATCGCATTTGACGCAGTTTCAGACATTTGCTTCGGGTGGTTTTGTTCATGCTCACTGTTTCACTCATTCTCGCTACGACCGTCGCTACGACCGTCGCTGCGAGCGCCGCTGCCCGCAGCCGGTTGATCCGCGCGGCCATCGCGTTAAGCGTGCTTGCGATTGCCTGGCCTACGATCGCATCACCCGTGAAAACGCTATCGCTAAACGTCTCTAACCGAATCAGCATCCCCCTTGAAGCCACGTTGGTTTCCGGGGTCGCAGAAAACCGATTCACAGTACTTCTGAACAACTATGACGTAACTCCCTTTTCAAGCGCCTCTGGCGCGAAGCTACACATCGGGTTGGAAACTGCACTTGAGGCCGGTGATTACATCATCCAGATACGCAAAATCTCGCCTGACAACACGTCCCAGACGGTGTTCGAACAGCGCATCACGCTCCATGCAACGACCGCCAGCGCTTCCGGCGAGATCTTGGCCAATGCGTTTTATCGCGCGCAAGAAAGCGACAAAGACGATTTTTTAGGTGCGGTTCGCACGCTTAGCGATGCCGCACTGCGGCTACAGGCACAGCGTGCAACTTATAGGAGCTCAGTCTCAATTTCGGCAGATATCCAATACCGATCAGACTCATCGAATTTGGTCAGTGGTGACAACATAGCCCTACCCAACTATTTAGTGGAAGCGCAAAGGACCCTAGGCGCAACTCAGGTGATGTTTGCAGCGGGCCACCAAAACTTTAGCTGGGACGACCAGCGCGGTGGCAATCTCGTTCTGGACCAATTTCGAAGACGAGGCGTGAGTGTTGGCCTAAAAAACGCGAACGG
>JBGCDE010000172.1:0-3293 GCA_045105115.1 Pseudomonadales bacterium
AGCAAATGCGGCGGAAATAGAAGACAAGGACATCGACGACCGCGAACTGCTGAACATGAAAGTCGGCTGGCGCAACGATAACTGGAATATCTCAGTCTGGGGTAAGAACCTGACCGACGACGAGTATGCGACCCAGACAACTATCACCCAACTATTCAGTGGCCAGGACAGCTACTTCCTGGCGCCGCCGAGGACCTACGGCGCCACCTTGCGCTACGACTTCTGACCAGAAGGGGGAGTGAATCTCCCTCATTGTTTTCGGGCAGCTGAGTTCAGGTCACTCTCAGCGATTGAGAGCTTGGCGCCCTGTTCGCAGGGCGCCTTTTTTTCATCTTGATTGTCACGCCCCCGCTCTGTGTCTTAAAGAAACTGGTTTTAGTTTGGTGTTCGAAAAATCAAAGAGGTAAGTTCTGTGAAAAGAATCTCTGTCCCGATACTTCTGGCAGTTGTCATGATTGCTGGCGTCGCATGGTTTAACCGCATTGATATTCTGCTCACATTCTTCAAATTCCAAAGTGAAAAACAGTTTGCTCATGTGGCTCCAAATCGTGAAGTGCCTTGGCAGCAAGGGCCACAAATGGCGTCGGTTGCAGCGAGTGAGCGCCCCCCGAATATTGTTCTGATTGTCGCCGACGACCTGGGCATTAATGACATATCTGCCTTTGGCGATGGGTTGGATACAGGCTTGGATACTGGTTCGGATAACGGCCGTTTGCAAACGCCGAATATCGACAGCCTGGCGGCTGAGGGTGCCATGTTTCAGCATTCCTACTCAGGAGCCAGTACCTGTGCACCATCGCGCGCCATGATGATGACTGGACGCTATCCGACCCGGACTGGTTTTGAGTTCACCCCCACGCCTTCTGGTATGGGTAATATAGTAAGCACCCTTTATAACGCAATGGATAATGGCTTGCCGCCGTTTGTATACGATGCTGCCTTAGAAGAAGGCAGCCCTGGGTATGAACGTAAGGGCTTACCGGCATCAGAGGTGACCATTGCTGAAATGCTGAAAGAGCGTGGTTATTACACGGCACATATCGGCAAGTGGCATCTGGGTAACGAGGTAGGTATGCGGCCTGATACTCAAGGGTTTGACGATAGCCTGCTTATGCGCAGCGTTCTTCATTTGCCGGAAGATGACCCCAACGTTGTTAATGCCAAATTAGCCTTCGACCCTATCGATAGATTTCTCTGGGCCAGTGGGGGCTTCGCCAACTCATTCAATTCAGATCACGCCAATAGCTTTGCTCCCGGCGGCTATTTGTCAGACTACTGGACGGATGAATCGATTAAGGTCATCAAGGCTAATAAAAACAGGCCGTTTTTTCTCTATTTAGCACATTGGGGTATTCATACACCCTTACAAGCCACGCGTGAAGATTACGACGCCGTGGGTGATATTAAACCCCATCGCAAACGGGTGTACGCCGCCATGGTGCGCGCGCTTGATCGCAGCGTTGGGCGAATTCTCGATACCCTCAAAGAACAGGGGCTAGAAGAAAACACCATCGTTGTGTTTACCAGCGACAACGGTGGCCCCGGTTATGTCGGGTTGCCCGATATTAATGCACCTTACCGCGGTTGGAAAATCACTATGTTCGAAGGTGGTATTAGAGTGCCGCTGTTTATTAAATGGCCGCAAAAAATTGCGCCCGGCACTCTGGTAGATACGCCTGTTGCACACATAGATATGGCGCCCACTCTTGCTGCAGGTGCCGGTGCATCGCTACCGAATAATGTAGATATTGATGGTTTCAATTTGCTGCCCTTGGCAACTGGCAACACTAAAGACTTGAATCGAGAAACCCTGTTCTGGCAGAGCGGCCATTATCAAGTGGTGCGCCACGGCGATTGGAAGCTGCAGGTTAATGATCGCCCCATCGACGGTATGCACAAGTGGCTATTCAATTTGAAGATTGATCCGACGGAGCAGAACAACCTGGTCAAAAGTCACCCTGAGAAAGTGGCAGAGCTAGAACAACTGCTGTCCGAGCATCAGTCTGCATCCGTAGGGCCTTTGTGGCAATCGTCTGCGCAATTGCCTGTGATGATCGATAAAACACTGGCTGAACAATATGTTCCAGGCGATGAGTATATCTACACACCGAATTAAGTTACTAACAGGAACAACAATGAAGCCAATAATACTTTATGGCAGTTCGCTATCACTTTATACAGGCAGGCCGCGCAGTTACTTTATTAAAGCAGGTTTAGATTACCGAGAGGTCACACCGGTTACCCAGCGTTTCAGTGACACTATTGTCCCTTTGGCAGGTGGGCGACGAGGTGTGCCAACCATTGAAACCGAAGAGGGAGAAGTGATAAGAGATGGCGTTGCCATTATTGATCACTACGAGAAAAAGCGTTCTAACGATTTTTCACCATCAACGCCCAAACAACTGGCTTTAAGTCTATTGTTTGATGTTATTGGGGCGGAGGGAATTCTTAGGCCTGCTATGCATTATCGATGGAACTTTCCTGAACAGAACGCGTCCTTTTTGCAATTCCACTTTGAGTCGATGACACCTCGCGGCCCAAAGCGAGCAGAACACGCGGAACAAGTTGCCAATGCAATGCGCGCGGCCTGTGCCGGCTTTGGTGCTGTGCCCGAGACCTTTGCCCTGGTAGAAGATTTATACGTTGAGCTAATGGAAAGACTCAACACCCATTTTTCAAGAGTGCCGTATTTTTTTGGGGGCAAACCGTCAATTGGTGATTTTGGCATGATTGCGCCCTTTTTTGGGCACCTAGGTCGCGACCCCATGCCCTTGTCGATGATGCAAAGAGAAACCGTTAGGTTGTTTCGGTGGGTTGAGCGAATGAATCGACCCGAGCCCGATGTGGGTGAATTTGAAGTGCAAGACGGTGAGTATCTTGGCGAAGATGAAATTCCAGATAGTTTGGTGGAAGTTGTTAAACAAATAGCCATCGACTTTGTTCCCGAAACAACAGCGGCAGCCAATTGCATTAACCAGTGGTTAGAACAGCAGGGAGATGGTGTCGCCGGTAAAGAGGTATTGCGAGGAGTGGGTATTGCACAGTTCACGGTACGCGGTGTCAGCATTAGTGCTTTAGCACAACCCTTTCGGTTCTATTTACTTAAACGCGTACAGGACTACTACGCACAACTTGATTCGGCGGATCAGTTGGCAGTATTAGAACTGTTTACACAATGCAATATGCAAGAGGTGTTAGCTACCACTTTAACACGCGCTATTAGGCGCCATGAAAATCTTGAAGTTTGGCAATGAATATTGCAGAAAGCCTGGAGTATAAGAAGAACAAGCACC
>JBGCDE010000173.1:0-41931 GCA_045105115.1 Pseudomonadales bacterium
ATATATATCCGATGTATCCCAGAAGCTAATACCTATTTCCAAGGCTCGCTCCAGAGCGCGTACACTTTCCGCTTCATCTGTTGCGCCGTACAGAGCTGACATGCCCATACAACCCAATCCCAAACGAGATATCTCTAAGCCATGTTTTCCAAGCGGGTTCGTTTGCATATGCATAGTTTCCTGTCATTTTCCATTCATTATAACCCGTGATACCCACTGCTTTATGCCCGCTCACCGCAAGTGCTAACATGCCCTGAACCTACATTTACCTCTCAGCATGAACCAAGTCAGCACGGATAAGAAACCATCACCCTATGACGTGCTTTTTGAGCCAGTAAAAATTGGCCCGAAAACAGCCCCGAACCGGTTCTATCAAGTGCCCCACGGCTCCGGCATGGGCTACCGCCACCCACAATCGCTGGCCGCCATGCGTGGAACCAAGGCCGAGGGCGGCTGGGGTGTGGTGTGCTCGGAATACACCACAGTTCATCCATCGATGGATGACACACCGCATCCGTTTGCGGCTCTTTGGACAGACGACGATATACGCGCTAACGCTATGGTGGCTGACGCAATTCACGAACACGGTGCCTTGTCGGCTGTAGAACTCTGCATTGCAGGCAACGCAACCGGTAACCTGCTATCAAGAACTCCAGCCTACGGTGTGACATCAGTGCCGGTTTGGGAGTTTCCATGGCAAACACGTCGCGCTGATAAACGCGATATCAAACACATTCGTCGCTGGCACAAGGAAGCAGCACAGCGCGCAATCACCGCCGGGCATGACATTGTGTATGTGTACGCTACGCACAATTACTTTCTGTCTCAATTTTTGTGGGCTGACTACAACACCCGTAACGATGAATACGGCGGCAGTCTTAAAAACAGGGTAAGACTGGTCCGGGAAATAATTGAAGATACCTTAGACGCTGTCGCGGGTCGTTGTGCTGTTGCCGTTCGATTTTCTGTCGATCAGGGGCTTTCGCAAGCGGGAACAAGTGCTACTGATGAAACCCGCGAAATGCTGGCATTACTCGCCGATTTGCCAGATCTATGGGACTTGAACGTACACGATTGGTATCGGGAAATTGGACCCAGCCGTTTTTATCAAGAAGGTATGCTTGAGAACTTTATCAGTTATGCGCGAGACGTCGTTAAGCAGCCCATAGTTAGCACCGGGCGATTTACATCACCAGACACTATGGTGCGGCAGATCAAGTCCGGACACCTGGATTTTATTGGTGCGGCCAGGCCGAGTATTGCCGATCCGTTTCTACCCAGAAAAATAAAGGAAGGAAGAGCTGACGATATCAGGGAATGCATTGGCTGCAACATTTGCTATACGGGCACCTATCTAAACCACCCTATTCGTTGCACACAAAATCCAGCCATGGGTATGGAATGGCAGCGTGGCTGGCATCCCGAGCGTGTAACACCGGTAGAATCAGACAACTCAGTGCTTATTGTAGGCGCGGGTCCTGCCGGCCTTGAAGCCGCGCTTAGCGCTGCAAAGCGTGGCTACCGTGTTGCCCTGGCCGAAGCTGGCACCGAATTGGGCGGGCGTGTACATCAGGAAAGCCGTTTACCTGGTCTCAACGAATGGAGGCGCGTCGTCGAGCACCGGATCCATCAGCTTCAGAAACAAACAAGGGTGGATATCTATCTCGACAGCAGGCTTGATGCCGAGCACATTGTAGACTTTGGCTTTAACCATGTTTTGTTGGCAACAGGTGCGCGCTGGCGCAATGATGGCGTAGGAAGAAGCCTTCTAGATACTAACTACAGCACTGACTCCTCGATGTTGTTTTCAGTCAATTCAGTGCTAGCGGGTGATACCCCATCAGCCCAGCCCGCCGATGGTCCGATTGTAATCTATGACGACGATGGCTATTACATGGCTGCAGTGATTGCATTGCAGTGTCAGCGCGCTGGCTTCGAATGTGTACTGGTATGCAGCCAGGGTACTGCCGCACACTGGTCTCAATATACCGAGGAGCTACCGCTGGTTAATGCACAGTTGCTCAATGAAGGTGTGAAAATAATCAGCAGCCACGCAGTGTGCTCGCTTAGCGACACTAGCGCCATATTGCGGTGTTTATTTTCAGGCAAAGAAATCGAGCTGGCTTGCTCAACGCTTATACCGGTCACTGCCAGAATACCAAACGACAGCCTTTATTATGATTTAATAAACTTGGAAGCGCGCTGGCAGGCGGCTGGTTTACTGAGTGTTACCCGAGTTGGTGATTGCATCGCGCCGGGAATCATTGCTCAGGCTGTACACAGCGGTCGAGAAGCAGCAATGGAACTGGATGTCGACGTTGCCAATAAGGATGTTAGAGAGTATCGGCTGTAAGTTGGCTTTAATTCGACAATACTTAGAACACTATGCGTATTACCCACTCTCTTTATACTCTCGCATTTTGTTTGTAGGCGCACACGGTTGCAGTCTGTAAAAGAATAAAGAAAACATGAGCGAAATCGCGGCACTATTGAGTAGTTACCTGACCAATATAAAGCTACTGACTAGCGAGGCATCTACCTGTATAGAACGTCGCTGCCGTACTTCACTTCCAGCATCTGCCGTTCGGCCTTTTTCATGGATTTCACCACCAATCGATACGAAGCGTCTATTTGCCGCTCTATCTCAGACATGGGAATGCTGTCATCCAACAGAACTGTATTCCAGTGTTTTTTATTCATGTGATAACCTGGCAGCACAGCCTCGAACATGTCACGCAAAATAAGCGCCTCATCGGGGTCACACTTTAGATTTATTCTCGCCAGATCGTCTTCGTAACCCAGCGTTGAGAACATTTTGCCTCTTACCTTATACACTTCTACATCCGGACCAAACGGAAAGTCACATTCGGATTCAGGCTTGCCAAGCAAGTAGCTTCGTGTCACTTTATCAGTTGCCATAAGTAAGCTGCCGTAGCGGAAATTCAACGAAGTATATATTGAAGTTTGACCTTAGCTTGGTGTTTCTACATGAATAATATTGACTCAACCTACTTATACATTGGTATTGCCAGCTTCGTCGTCATCGCGGTGTATATGATTGAGCATGAAAATGCGTCTCGCGCTTACAAAGATTTATTAAAAAAGCCGTACTCCCACCACGTAGAAAACATGTTCTTTGTTGTATTTTTCTGCATCGTGGTTTTGTTCGCCTACATCAGCCTGGTAGCCGCGATTTACTGCGCTATCAGACTTATTAAAGGTTGGCTTGGTTTTTCAATTCTCAGCAAAAACGATAAACGCAAACTTGATTCAGAAATGATGATAGAGCGCAGACAAAATTCAATTGCCAGACTATTGGGCAAGTTGCCTTACAATGGTGGGCTGAGTGAAACCGGAGGAATACCACCAAACGCTACATATCCGCAAGCTATGGCTTATGTTGCTATATGGTTGGCGGACAATTATGCCGAGAAAACTGAATTAGCCGAGCAAATCGATCACTGCAAACGATATTGGTTATCTCTTCGTTACAGTGATCCCAGCCACGACGGCCCGATCAATAGCATGAATGCAGCCGCTTTGGCGAATGCACTTCCAGAACAAGTGGCGAGCTACTGCAACTTTCTGGAAGATCAGGACCAACACAGCACAGACTATTGGCCTAATGTAGAAACCTATGTATCAGCTAATCTACAAAACCAATAAATAGTTGGCTAGCAAATTTTGCTGTCATCATCTGGCAAATCTTTACCAAGAGTCTCCAACATTTTCGCAGCACTAAATACATCACCGGCATTCCCATTTAAACGGCCAGACTCAGACATAACAATCATTCGATCCAACAGATCGCCCAATGGACCGCGGTCTTTTAGTTGATCTATCGCTTGCTGACCGCGGGCACAGCTACTAACTTTTTTAACTCGAAGACGGAATGAGGCTTCCATTAGCCGCAAGGCATCTCGATACTGACTAACATTCAATATTTGACCGTCTTCTGACAGCCCTGTTACTAGCAACTCACCCGCTTCGCGATGCAGAGCTGACATGGCCAGAGCGGATGTTTTAGTCGATGGAAAGCGCTCAGTGATAATTGAATCTACTCGTCCAATTAAGGTTGTCAGCTGGGTTTGAATCGCATTTTGCTGCATACGCTTAGAACGGTCATCATCTACGATTATCGCAAAGGACTCAGGGGAAGCTACTTCGGACAACAACGGCTGTAAAGATAAACTGGCGCTGGACTTTCCGCTCACAAATGAATCGATAGCCGAATAAGCCGCCAGCACTTCGGGCGTAAATGGATTACTCATTCCCGCCTCTTTGTCGTAGTGACTCGCGCGCCCTATAGCGGCTAGAACACGACCCAGACTTATTAAGAAGTCTACATCGCTGTTTGCAGGGGCTTGTTGGGAAATATACCCCGCTGCCTCGCCTTCCCACAATTTGGCGTTTGATGTTGTTGCATCAGTCGGAGCAGTTGCCGTAGCTTGCACATCACTTGCTGATACGGCGGTTTTTGCTGGTGTATCACTTCCGCAAGCACTAGTGAAAACAGTCAGCAATAATGCCGTAAACGCTATATAACGGGTTCTCGTTGATCTTGATCCAATTTCTGACACAGATGCTTCTCCCTAAACCTTAAAATTAACACTGGTGAGTGTAACGGATTTGGTCGTGAATTACCCAAGTGATCGGCATAGTTGAACTTTCCTGATACCGCCCCAAAATAATCTGCCAAAGCTTATCAAAGCCCCCTAATTTCTTGGTGTGAATTGTTTCTGGCTCTGACCCACTCGATAGATTTGTTATAAAGGACGAGCGCGTGTTTAGAATACCCGCTAAACTTCAAGCAACTGTTCAAGCTTTCAAAATTTGTATGTACCGCAGTAAAAGAGCCGCATTGCTAACACTGCTATTTTTTCTGACCGAGGCTAGCAGTACTCAAGCTACTGCTGAAACAAGCGCAACTTATGTCCCGGCAGCTCTGAACGATAGCCGATACTCACTGCAGAACAGAATCAGGTTCCCTAAACTCGACGGTAACTTTCGTGAGACAGTGATTTGCGATGTGTCGCTAAGCCGAGGTGGGCGTTTTAGATCAAATTACTGCTATTCAAACGAAGACGCCAAAAGCTTGATGTTTACAAGAACCATACATGATGCTGCCAAAGGCGCGAAAATCACCCCAGCCAAAATAGATGATATTGGGCAATGGGCGTTCTACCAGTACTCAGTAGAGTTTATTCAGCAAGGTGAAGAGCGTCGCTTCATTGTGAAGTCGTACCAAGGTTACAACAAAGTACTTTCGCCCACGGAATACAGTGCGCCGCAACGCATCTTAAGAAAAAAGTGGTCCTCAATACCGGGTTGCCCGTTAGAAATGCATGTAGGTCTCAAAGTCGATGTAAGTGCCGACGGCTCACCCTCAAACTTACAGTTCTTTTCAGGCGAGCCGAATAAAGTTTGTGCTCGCAGCATTCGTAAGTGGAATGCACGTCAACGATACATTCCGGCGATGACGGGCACAAAAGCCGTCCCTGCGACGTACATAGAATATCTGCTAGGACCCATCGACTGGCGAGCATCTCAGATTAGATAGCGTACGAGCAAGCGCTCGGATCAAATGCTTACAATGCAACTGGGAAATGGTGGGCCGTGATGGATTCGAACCATCGACCAATTGGTTAAAAGCCAACTGCTCTACCAACTGAGCTAACGGCCCCAACTGGATTTCTTGCCTGCCAATCTGGTCAGCAAGCGAAGGCGCATATGGTACTGATATGCGCCCAAAACTCAAGACTTTTTATCTGATCTCTTAAGCATTTGTGTAGATCGTCGGATCAGGCACGCTCGCCTCTTCAAAGCCCTTTCTTCGCAGGTAGCAGCTATCGCAGCGACCGCAGGCAGCGCCCTGATCATCGGCCTGATAACAGCTTACAGTCAGAGAATAGTCGACTCCATGGTCTATACCCGCTCGAATAATGTCAGCCTTGCTCAGATCGACCAGCGGGGTTTCAATGCTCAAAGCATCAGCATCGCCATCAGCCTCAACTCCAGCTTTGGTGCCCAAGCGGGCCGCTGTTTGAAAAGCCTGGATAAACTCAGGCCGGCAGTCCGGATAACCCGAATAGTCAACTGCATTCACACCTATGAAGATATGCTGGGCATCCAGAACTTCCGCCCAGGCCAATGCCAATGAAAGAAACACTGTATTTCTCGCAGGTACATAGGTGATTGGAATCTGGTCCACGGCGTTCGGTTCAGCATCCGGCACGTCAATATTGTCATCTGTTAACGCTGAGCCGCCAAATGCACCCAAGTCCAGGCGAATAGTTTTGTGCACCACTGCCGGGTAATTGGCTGCCACTCTTTCTGCCGCACGCAGTTCCGACCGGTGACGCTGCCCGTAATCAAAACTGAGCGCGTAACACTCAAAACCCTGTTTGACGGCCATACCCAGCACAGTAGTAGAGTCTAATCCGCCGGATAACAGAATAACCGCCCTATTCGGTTTCACGCCTTCGGTCATCACTAATGCCCTGGTTGATCGCCCCACAGATACTTGTGCATCTGCAGTTGCATTCGAACATTCAGGCCATCTTGTAAAATCCACTCGGCCAGGTCGCGCGGCTCCACTACACCATGACTTGGCGAGAACAGCACTTCATCAACACGGGTATTGAGCGCCAGCTCATCCAGTTTGAATCGTGCCCATTCATAGTCATCCCGGTCACAGATAACGAATTTCACTTGGTCGTGCTCGCGCAGTAACTCTATGTTTGGCCAATGATTGCGGTTTAATTCGCCTGAGGCGGGGGTTTTTATATCGAGAACGATGCTGACCCTACTATCTATATCAGCGATGCTGACAGCACCCCCGGTTTCCAGAGAGACATGGCGATCAAGGTCGCACAACTCGCTGAGCAAGAACCAGCAATTGGGTTGTGCCAGCGGTTCGCCACCAGTAACGGTTACGTGATGTGCGGGGTGAGTGATCACCTCAGCAGTAATGTGCTCGACGGTAAGAACCTCACCACCGCTGAACGCATAGGCCGTGTCGCAATAGACGCAGCGCATTGGACAACCGGTAAGACGCACAAATACGGTAGGCAGGCCTACGCTGCGGCTCTCGCCTTGCAGGGAATGGAATATTTCGGTGATCCGCAGCGTGGGCGCCGCGCTGTCTTTACCTGGCATCAGCTCCTAACCGTGGGAGCTATTGCCCTAACTCGTTATTGATATAGTCGCGTGCTAGCTTGACAGCATTGCTTCCAGAGCGGCCATAATCACTAAGCACACGGTTAAGCATGATACGTGCGGTTTGCGGGTCACCACGTACGTGATGCGCTTTACCCAGCTTATAAAGTGCGTCCGGCGCTTTACGATGCTGTGGGTATCGCTGAACAACCGTATCAAACTCCTGAATCGCGTTATCCAGATTAGCTTCATACAAATACAGTTCGCCTAGCCAATAGTGGGCGTTCGCGGCATAGCTGCCATTTGGGTACAGCAAAATGAAGTCTTTAAATGCAGGCAGTGCTTCTTTGAAATTCTGTCGCTTTACCAGTTCATAAGCCGCCTGGTAAGAGCCCTGCTCCATCGCCGGGTCACCGCCACCTTCAGAAATAGGCGCTGCAACAGCTGCTGATGGAACGGGCGCCGCGACCGATGAAGAACGACTGCTCGCCCCGTAAGAACCGACCGGCGCCGAACTACCACGACTCATATTGCTTATGCGCTTATCAAGATCAATATAATCTTCACGTCGCTGCTTGCTCAACTTTTTAATCTGATGAGCTTGTTCTTCTACCTGGCCACGCAAGCCCATGACTTCCTGTTCGAGCGCTTGAATTTTAAAAAACAAATCGGCATTGCTGGCATTGCGCGATTGCCGAGATTCCACCACCTGCTGGGAAAAACTGGCCTGCGCAAGCAGTGCAGTGATTAGCATACTGCTCGCACTGATGAGAAATTTGCGATTCACGATATTCATGCTTTTGCTCTCAAAACTCTGCGTTCTCAGTAACTATTTTAATTCCACACGCCGATTCATTCGGTACGAATCTTCGTCTTGAGAGAAAGCGATTGGTTTCTCTTCACCATAACTAATGGTTTCCAGCTGCGAGCGGGATACGCCTTGCAAGACCAGGTAGTCGGCAATCGACTTGGCTCGCCGCTCACCCAATGCAAGGTTATATTCTCGCGTTCCTCTGTCGTCTGCATGACCTTCAAGACGCACAACACGTGCTGAGTTTCGCAAATTCTCCGCATGCCGATCCAGCGCCTGACGAGTCTCATAAGTCAGCGTAGAACGATCGTAATCAAAATAGAATACGGTTTGCAGACCCGCGCCAAACGCGCCATCACTGTTGCTACCGTCGCGGTCAAATTCCGAGTCTGCACCAGTGCCCATAGTGTCGGCGCTGCCGGCCTGATCCGAACTGGAGGTTTCGTCAACGATGGGTTGGCTACCGCCACAGGCCGCTAACAAGGTAAGCATTGCGGCTAATAAAAAGGAGCGCTTCATAAGATTCATGGTGTTGCCTCTGTCAAAAAAGAAGTCTGGGTAGGGCTAGCGCTGTCGCGTGCCGTAAGTGGGTTAAAAGAAAACTGCGTTGATTCATGCTCGACTAATCAGTCCATGGCGACCAGGCTGGTTCACGCACATCGCGTACCGTGCGAGGGAAATTGTATTTCACATTGCCATCCGTTGAAACCGCAGCCAATATGCCGCGACCGTGCTGCTTGGTCGCATAAATAATCATTCGACCATTCGGTGCCACGCTGGGTGATTCATCCAACGAGGTTTTTGTCAAAGAGCGCATGCGCTCCGATTCAAAGTTAAATTCCGCAATGTGAAACTGGCCTTTCTGCTGATGAACCAGCACCAGACCGCTATTGTCTGGCAGCACACTGGCGCGGGCATTATAACTGCCATCAAAAGTAAGCCGCTCTATGGCGCCTGTCGCCAAAGATACTTTGTAAATCTGCGGTGCACGACCACGATCAGAAGTAAACACCAAAGACTTCCCATCCGGATACCAACTCGGCTCAGTATCAATCGCTGAGCTGCGCGTTAGCCGGCGCAAATTCTTGCTGGCCAAATCCATTACGTAAATGTCGGGGTTGCCGTCTTTAGACAGAACCATGGCAAGCTTTTTGCCATCTGGAGACCAGGAAGGCGCGCTGTTCAGCCCCCTGAAATTAGTGAGCTTTTGGCGCTCGCCGGTCGCAAGATTCTGCCGGTAAATAGCAGGCCTGCCGCTTTCAAAAGACACATAGGCAATATCGCGCCCGTTCGGTGCCCAGGAAGGTGACAGCAAAGGTTCTTCTGATTCAACGATCAATTGATCTCTGGCGCCATCTGCATCCGACTTATACAGGCGGAAGTTATAGCTGCGGTTCTTGCGGTTTGCCGCCGATACATAAAGGATTTTGGTGGAAAATGCGCCGCGAATACCGGTTATTTTTTCGTAAATCTTGTCACTGGCTGCATGCGCTAAATCCCGAATCTGGGCTTCTGTGCCTGACAATTTCTCCAGCAGAATGCGCTGCTGCTTCACAACATCCAGTAATTCATATTGTACTTGCAGAGGCTGTGAACCACCGCCGAGCTTAACTTTGCCCACCACCACATAATCAACATCAATGGCTCGCCAGTCGCGAAAGTGCACGTCGCTTGATTGATGCGGCTGACCCAGCATGTCTTTTGCCTTGATCGGCGCGAAAAGCCCGCTTCTACGCAAATCAGACGACACAATCTTTGCAATGTCCTGGCTGGGCACTTTAGTGCCAGACCAACCAAATGGGACAACGGCGATTGCGGTTGGATCATCAATACCAGAGGTAATCTCGATCGTTGTTTGCGCGCTGGCAGATGTCGCTTGCAGCATCAGCAAAATCATCATCACGGCACACAGATATGACCAGTGATGCTTAGGCACCGCTTCGTTCACCGCAAACGGTGCAAATAGAGTGTTATTTAACATCAACTCCGTAAATCCTCTGGCCTGAAAATGAATCGAAGGCGTCGAAACTGGTTTTCAAAGGTTCGACTCGGCATTTTTCGTATCTCTGGAAAACGCCCGGCTTTCTTCACCGCATTCTCGGCGCTGCGGTCAAACGCCGCATCACCGCTACTTCGCACAATAGACACTGACACAATATCACCACTAGGCACCAACTGAATCAGTAATTCTGTCTGCATGCCATTGCGCGCACTCAGCGGCCGGCTCCAGTTATTTTCTATGACCCGTTTTATCAATGCAATGTAACTTTGTGTGACTTCCGCGTCTGCTTGTAAATTGGAGAAGCTCTGTTCATTACGCATAGCCTGCTCCATATCGGACTTGGCTTGCTGTTTTGCCCTGATTTGAGCTGCTTTTTCACGCATTCTGGCCAGCGCCTGAGGATCAGGTCTTGGCTCACGAACGCGCTTGGGCTCTTCACGAGGTTTAGGCTTGGGCTTTTCCTGCTGTTTGCTGTATGTGGGGTCGTTTTGCTTAGGAGCTGCGATCGGCTCTGCTCTGGCGGCTTCGAATTGGTCTTCCGGAGGCGGGGATGACTCTACAACCGCTTTAGGCGGCGCGGCCGGCGCCGGTGCCACCACATTTTCCGGCAAAATAACCAACTTGGCTGCAATGTGATCATATTTGGGGGCAGTTTGGAGTCTAGGCGGCTCGCTTGCCCAATTCATAAACATCAAATAAGCCAGCAATACGTGTATCAATGTCGCCAGAAAACCTGGCATCCATACACCTTCCATCAATCGCATCGGGCTCAGGCCTCAGGGTTTTCGGTGACCAAACCCAGTGAGGTAGCGCCAACGGCCTTTAGACTGGACATTAACGCAATCACTTTGCCGTAAGGCACATTGGTATCGCCCCAGATCAATACGGAGGTATCGGGCTTGCGACCCACAACCACACGAATCTTCTGACTAATGTCTGCCAGATCTACCGCTTTTTCATGGTTATCGCCCAAATTGATGTAATAGCTACCATCTGCTTTGATTGACACAATCAGCGGTTCTTCCTTGGCATCTACAGGTGCCGTAGATGCTTTTGGCAACTCCACTTGCACGCCTTGCATCAGCAACGGCGCGGTCGCCATAAAGATAACTAACAGAACCAGCATCACATCAATGTAGGGCACTACATTGATCTCAGCGATTGGGCGGCGTTTACTTTGTTGTCTGGACATCAGCAGTAATCGTTAGTCTGATCTATGTGAGTTGACCCGGCTTTGTTAATGTAGCCGATGGTTCAGGTGCCGATGCATACACCTGACGATGCAAAATACTGGAAAATTCGTCTGAGAACTGCTCGTACCGGCCTACCAGCATATCTACGCGCGAACTGAATCGGTTATAGGCAATAACCGCAGGAATCGCTGCAAACAAGCCCATTGCCGTTGCAATCAACGCTTCTGAAATACCAGGTGCCACGGAGGCTATGGTTGCTTGCTGCATATTAGCAAGACCACGAAACGCGTTCATAATTCCCCATACCGTGCCAAACAGGCCTATGTACGGACTGGTTGAGCCCACGGTAGCGAGAAACGGTAAGTTCTTGTCAAGCTTTGCTTCTTCGCGTGCCATTGCAACGCGCATGCCACGCTGGGCCCCCAGCATAATAGCCGCCGCATCCGCGTTGGCTTGCTGTCGCAAACGGGAAAACTCTTTAAAGCCCGAGCGAAATATATTCTCAACACCGATGGCACCTTCCATATCGTGCGCGTTCGCATTGGCCTGACGATACAATTTGCCAAGGTCTATGCCAGACCAGAATTGCTGCTCGAATTCGGCCAGCTGATACTCGGCTTCGCGGTACGTCCACAGACGGCGCAAAATCATGGTCCATGACACAACCGAGGCCAGCAATAAACTGAGCATCACCAGTTGCACCAACAGGCTGGCATTGGCAACCAAGTGCCAAATCGATAATTGTTCTTCCAAGATGTTCTCCGAAAGCCTAACCCTGCGCGTGTTACGCGGGTTAAATCAATGTTCTTTTGCTAGCGCTTCCAGCATGGTTTGTGGCATTCGAGTGGGGTGCATGGTCTGTTGATGAACACATGCAATTTTCACTGTGGCCTCACAAAGCAGCGTTCCATCGCGAGTAACCGATTGGGCAAAGACCATATAGCTGCGCCCGGTCTTGGTCACTGTCGCTGTTGCGTCTAACGACTCATCTAATCTAGCAGGGCTCAGGTATTTTATCTGTGTAGAATGCACAACGAACATGAGCTCTTCACTGAATATAGCTGTTTTTGCGTAACCCAGGGAACGCAAAAGCTCGGTTCGTGCACGTTCCATGAATTTTAAATAGTTCACATAATAAACAATACCGCCGGCGTCGGTATCTTCAATGTAAACCCGAATGGGTAGAGAGTAATGCGCACCCACAGTTACAAGTCGAGATCCAGGGTTTCACCGCTGCCTGCCACGGGTTGATTTACCTGCAGGTCGCGATAAGCGCTGGCGGTAACCACCCGGCCGCGAGGAGTTCGAGTGATATAACCTTCCTGTATGAGATAAGGCTCCAGCACTTCTTCAATCGTGCCTTTGTCTTCACCAACCGCAGCGGCCAGGCTGTCTAATCCAACCGGTCCGCCATCAAACTTTTCAATCATGGCAAGCAGCAGTCGTCTGTCCATCTGATCAAAACCATGCTGATCGACTTTCAGCATATTCAGCGCCGCGTCGGCGACTTCAGAGTTGATCGTCCCATCTGCTTTGACTTCGGCGTAGTCGCGCACCCTGCGCAACAGGCGATTAGCAATGCGCGGCGTGCCACGCGCGCGACGGGCAATTTCTGTGGCGCCTTTTTCATTGATTTCTACACCCAATATCTGGGCAGAGCGCAACACAATAGAACGCAGCTCATCCACCTTGTAAAACTCAAGCCGCTGAATAATTCCGAAGCGGTCGCGCATGGGTGCTGTGAGCAATCCAGCACGTGTAGTTGCACCCACTAATGTAAACGGCGGCAAATCAAGCTTGATTGAACGAGCCGCGGGTCCTTCACCAATCATAATGTCGAGCTGAAAATCTTCCATGGCCGGGTAAAGCACTTCTTCTACTACTGGGCTCAAGCGATGTATCTCATCAATAAATAGAACGTCACCGGCTTCAAGATTGGTCATGATGGCGGCTAAATCGCCCGCCCTCTCCAGCACCGGGCCCGACGTAGAACGCAAAGAAACATTCATTTCCTGGGCAAGAATATTGGCCAGCGTTGTTTTACCCAAGCCAGGTGGACCAAATATCAAAGTGTGGTCTAGCGAGTCACCCCGATTGCGCGCCGCGGCCACAAATATTTCCATTTGCTCTTTAACAGCGGTTTGGCCCACGTATTCCTGCAGACGCAATGGACGGATAGCACGATCGGTTCGCTCCTCGCCAGGTTCTCCAAATGCGGAGATGATTCGATCAGATTCAATCATGCTGCCAGCATAGCGCGTGCGTGCGATATCTCAAAACAAACTGCGAAGAGCGGCTCTAATTAGGTCTTCGACAATCAAGGAACCTTCGGTTCCGGCCGCTGCTTTGGCAACCGCTCTGGAAGCCTCCGCTTTCTTATAGCCAAGTGCTTCCAGTGCGGCTTCAGCTTCGGTGATTGGATCGTCTGCGGGTGACTCACCGGAATCATTGTTTACCGCAGCAATGGCAGGTGCTGCGATCATGTCGTCAGTCAGCTTGTCGCGTGTCTCCATAATCAAACGCTCAGCGGTTTTTGCACCAATACCCGGCAAACGCACTAAGGCCGCCTTGTCGCCCTGGCGTATGCACTTAACCACTTCACTGGCTGTCATGCCGGATAAAATAGCCAAACCCACTTTTGGACCAATACCACTGACTTTTATAAGTAAGCGAAACAGGTTGCGATCCGACTCATTTAAAAAACCAAACAGCAGTTGTGCGTCTTCACGAACTACAAAATGAGTGCTGAGTTGCACAAGCTGACCAAGCTCTGGCAGGTCATAATACGTTGTCATTGGCACAGTGACTTCATAGCAAAGACCATGCACGTTCACCAAAACGTCTGGCGCCTGTTTCGCAGTAAGTTCACCGACAATACGACCGATCATGTTGGCATTCCTGGCAATCGAGTGGGCCGCTTTCGTTGCGCCCTGCGCCGCACCAATTGTCGCCCGTGCACTTCTTTGGTTCCCAAGCGGCTTGCCACCTGACCCGAATGTGAGTGACACAAGGCCGCTGCAAGGGCATCGGCTGCGTCCTCTGCCGGAGGCGCACTTAATGACAACAAAACCTGAACCATGTGCTGCACCTGATGTTTCTGCGCACCACCTTTTCCCACCACTGCTTGCTTGATCTGTAGGGCGGAATATTCAGCTATTTCCAAGCCTGCATTGGCCGCCGCCACAATGGCCGCACCGCGCGCCTGGCCGAGTTTGAGTGCCGATTGCGGATTACGTGCCATGAATACTTGTTCGACAGCAAATTGCTCTGGTTGAAACTGCTCGATGATTTCACTCACATCGCGAAATATATGATTCAACCGCGCTGGCAAGTCTGCCTCGGGTAAGCGAATACAACCACTGGTGATATAGCGGTGCGCATTGCCTTGCGTTTCAATAACACCGTAGCCGGTGGTACGCGACCCTGGGTCTAAGCCCATGATAATCATTAGCGGCGCTTCCAGTATGAAATATTATTGCTCCATCTCGGCAAATACATCGGCACTGATTTCAGCATTTGAATAAACGTTCTGCACATCATCCAGGTCTTCCAGCGCATCAACCAAACGAAGAATTTTCTCAGCGCCTGACACATCCAACGGCGTAGTGGTGGACGCAAGCTTCGTTACCTCAGCATTCTCCGCTTTCAACTGAGCCGCATCAAGTGCGTCTTTTACGGCACCGAATTCTTCAAAACCGGTTGTTACATCAACCGAGCCGTCATCATTGGTCACGATATCTTCCGCACCGGCCTCAAGGGCAACATCCAGTATGGTGTTTTCGTCAGCGCCACTTGAAAACGTAATTTGTCCTTTCGTTGCAAACAGGTAGGCAACCGAGCCATCCGTTCCCAAATTACCGCCGGCCTTACTGAACGCATGGCGAATTTCGGCCACTGTTCGATTTCGGTTATCGGTCATTACATCCACTAATATAGCCACGCCACCTGGCCCATAGCCTTCGTACACCAACTCTTCTACGTTATCAGCTTCAGTATTACCGGCACCCCTGGCAATGGCGCGATCAATTGTGTCGCGCGTCATATTAGCGCCAAGCGCTTTGTCTACCGCAGCACGCAGCCTGGGATTATCTTCCGGGGACCCACCACCTTGCTTGGCAGCAACCGTGAGCTCACGAATGATCTTGGTAAAGATTTTACCGCGTTTGGCGTCTTGCGCTGCTTTGCGGTGTTTTATGTTCGCCCACTTACTGTGACCGGCCATTGCTCTTTAACCCGATTGCTCTGAGGTTTCAGTCACCGGCTTTCGAACGCGTATATGCAATTCTTTCACCTGAGCGTCATCTACTGCACTCGGCGCATCTGTCATCACGCATGCGGCACTTTGAGTTTTCGGAAACGCAATAACGTCCCTGATAGAACTAGCGCCGGTCATCAGCATTAGCAAACGATCAAGACCAAAAGCAAGCCCACCGTGAGGAGGTGCTCCGTATTTCAAGGCACGCAATAAGAATCCAAATTTATTCTCGGCTTCTTCCGCATCGATTCCAAGCACTTCCAGTACTTTAGCCTGCATCTCTGCATTGTGAATACGCAAGGAACCGCCACCTAACTCAGTGCCGTTCAATACCATGTCATAGGCGTGAGACAGAGCCTCACCAGGCGACGCTTCAAGCTCAGCAACATCGCAAGCTGGCATGGTGAAAGGGTGATGCAAGGAATTCCAACGACCCTCGCCATCTTTTTCAAACATTGGGAAGTCAACTACCCAGGCTGGTGCCCACTCACAAGTGTGCAGCTGCAAGTCTTCACCCAACTTGACTCTTAGCGCGCCCAAAGCCTCATTCACTATATTGGCTTTGTCAGCACCGAAAAATAAGATATCGCCAGATTCTGCGCCAGTGCGTTCCAACAGCGCAGGCACCACGTCCAGCATGTTTTTAACAATCGGCGACTGCAATCCTTCAGCACCGGCCGCAACATCATTGACCTTAATCCAAGCCAAACCCCTGGCGCCATAAATGCCCACAAATTTGGTGTAGTCATCGATCACTTTGCGGCTAAGGCTGGCTCCACCTGGCACTCGAAGCACGGCGACGCGACCTTGCGGATCATTCGCCGGGCCACTGAATACTTTGAAATCTACGCCTTTCATCAAGTCAGCCACATCTTGCAGTTCTAGCGGCACCCTCAGATCTGGCTTGTCGCTGCCGTACTTATTAATGGCCTCGGCATAACTCAGTCTTGGAAAATCTCCTAGTTCAACGTCCAGGACCTCGTTGAATAAATCACGAATCATGCCTTCGGTGACTGCCATCACGTCAGCCTCAGTCGCAAACGACATCTCGATGTCTATTTGCGTGAACTCGGGTTGGCGGTCAGCCCGCAAATCTTCGTCGCGAAAGCACTTCACTATCTGATAGTAACGATCCATTCCCGCCACCATCAGCAATTGCTTAAATAGCTGCGGTGATTGAGGCAAGGCATAAAAGCTGCCGGCATGGACCCGGCTTGGAACCAGGTAGTCTCTCGCGCCCTCGGGTGTCGCGCGCGTTAACATAGGCGTTTCAATATCATGAAACTCATGTTTGTCGAGATAGTTGCGTACAAAAGTGCTCACACGCGAGCGCATTGCCAGCCGCTCTTGCATCTCTGGCCGGCGTAAATCGACATAGCGATGTCGCAAGCGTACATCCTCACCAACCTGCGTATGCTCGTCCAACTGGAATGGTGGCGTGTCAGCAACATTGAGAATTTCCAGCTGTTTGCCCAGCACTTCAATTGCGCCAGTTTCCATATCAGGATTCAGCGTACCTTCTATACGGTCACGAACTCGACCTGTCACTTTCAGCACGTATTCGCTTCGAACGCGGTCCGCTCGCTTGAAGTGCTCTTCGGTATCAGGGTCAAATACAACTTGTACAACGCCTTTTACGTCACGCAGATCAAGAAAAATGACCCCGCCGTGATCTCGGCGTCTGTGCACCCAACCACATAGAGTGACCTCAGCATCAATATGCTCGGGTCTCAGATCACCGCAATAGTGGCTTCGCATTTGTTGTCCTCAGGATAAGCTAGTGTCTAGCGTAAAATAATGTACTGCGCGATTCTATCAGCTGGAGCTGGACGAATCGCCTGATGATTTGCTGCTGCTTTTCGTCGAAGAAGAATCTTTAGCACTAGCACCAGACTTTTCGGAGCCACCAGAGCTTGAAGAGTCCGACGATTTGCTTTCGCCACCGCTGCCTTTCGACTTTTCGCCCTTGTTTTCAACCAGGTTCTTCTTTTTGTCACCGCTTTTGAAGTCAGTTTCATACCAGCCACCCCCTTTTAGACGGAAAGCGGCGGCGGATACTTTTTTCTTTAGTGCAGGTTTATTGCATTCAGGACAATCGGTGGCGTGAGGATCGCTCATCTTCTGAATCAGCTCCATCTGATGACCACAATCCTGGCATTGATATTCGTAAATTGGCATAGTTTTCAGTAGTAAAAGTGATTCTAACGAGTGTTTCTTGACGACACTACGTCAAGCGGCCGGCATTATACTGCACCGCGGCCTAAGAAGAAATAATCAGAAAAAGCCTGAAAAACGTGGCATTTTTGCATAAACATCAATCTGTATTCGCATCAATTGTTGCCGCAGGTGCCGTTTTTCTATATATATATGCACGGCTCGGAGGGCACAGGCAGAAGCAATAGCGCAGGTGCCTTCCATAACTCCAATCCGAAAAATCATTTAACCAAGTCAAAGGGAATCACCATGGCCGCAAAGAAATCCGCAAAAAAGAAGGTAAGCAAGGCGAAAGCCAAGCCAGCCGCGAAGAAAAAAGCAGCTCCTAAGAAAGCAGCTCCTAAGAAAGCCGCTAAGAAGGCAGCTCCTAAGAAGGCAGCAGCGAAGAAAGCAGCGCCTAAGAAGGCAAACACTTCTGCAATCTCAACTCGTTACAGCAAAACTCAAATTCTGGGTGATATTGCTGAAGCAACTGATCTGTCCAAGAGCCAGGTTGGTGCGGTAATGGACGAACTGAGCAGCTTGATTGAGCGTCACATCAAGAAGCGCGGCGCAGGCGAATTTGCTTTACCTGGCCTGTTGAAGATCAAGACGGTCAAGAAACCAGCTCGCAAGGCGCGTAAGAACGTTCCAAATCCGTTCCGCCCAGGCGAAACTATGGACGTGGCGGCCAAGCCAGCCAGCACTACTGTTAAGGTAGTTGCTCTGAAGAAACTGAAGGAAATGGTCAAGTAAGACCCAACCTTTGGTGAGAAGGGCCGCCTAGTGCGGCCCTTTTTGTTTGTGCTGTATGAGGCCTTTCTACAACAGACAGTATAGAATTACCGAATTGGGAGCCCGGCGACAACTTGAGCTTGAATTTCCTAGACTCGCCGTAAACCCATCCTTGGGGGCTCGTTGAAAAGGTCCCTCTTTTCAACGGTCTAGGAAATTCAAGCTCAAGCTGCCGCCTCAGTGCCATATTCAAATTTGTATTTTTCATTAAGTTATAGCGAGGACCCATGCGCGCTAGCCAGTTTCTGATAGCAACTCTTAAAGAAGACCCCACCGATGCAGAGGTGGTCAGTCATAAGTTAATGCTGCGAGCGGGCTTGATCCGCAAGTTGGCCAGTGGCCTTTACAGCTGGCTACCTATGGGATTGAAAATTGTGCGTAAAGTGGAAGCCGTCGTTCGCGAAGAGATGAACGCCAGCGGTGCGCAAGAGGTACTGATGCCTGTAGTGCAACCAGGCGAGCTTTGGCAGGAGAGTAAACGCTGGGAAGAATACGGTAAAGAGCTGCTACGTATTCACGACCGACATGATCGTGAGTTCTGCTTAGGACCTACTCACGAAGAAGTAATCACCGACATAGTTCGCAACGAAATCCACAGCTATAAACAGCTACCGGTTAATTTCTATCAGATCCAGACCAAATTCAGGGACGAAATTCGCCCGCGCTTCGGTGTAATGCGCGCACGCGAGTTTTGCATGAAAGATGCTTACTCGTTTCATGTTGATCAGGAATCACTGAAAGCCACATACGATGTGATGTACGACACTTACAGCCGTATATTCGATCGCTTGCAATTGGATTACCGGGCGGTGATTGCAGACAACGGCAGTATCGGCGGTGAAGGCTCGCACGAATTCCACGTATTGGCCGAATCAGGTGAAGACATTATCGCGTTTAGCGATACCGGTGCGTATGCGGCTAATTTGGAAAAAGCCGAAGCCCTGCCAGAACAAGCCACCGATGCAGAACTGCTTGAGTTGCAGGCCGTGGATACCGGTGATGCAAAGACCATCCAAACTGTTTCTGACCACCTCAATCTGAGCCCGGATCAAACGGTTAAGACCATGATAGTGCACGGTGAAGGTGATGAACTGGTCGCTTTGGTGTTGCGCGGCGATCATCAGCTCAATGAAATTAAAGCGGCGCAACAAGAAGGTGTGGCGCAACCGCTGCAAATGGCCACCGAAGATGAAATTTTGGCTAAAACCGGCTTGAGTATTGGTACGCTGGGGCCGAAAGACTTGGGGCTACGCTTAATCGTGGACCGCGCGGCTGCTGTTCTCAGTAATTTCTGTTGCGGTGCTAATAGCCCGAAAACGCACTATATCAATTGCAACTGGGGCAGAGACGCCAACGCCGAAAGCCAGGCTGATATTCGCAACGTTGTTGATGGTGACCCTTCGCCGGATGGGAACGGGCAGTTAGCGCTTAAACGCGGTATTGAAGTGGGTCATATCTTCCAACTTGGCACGAAATACAGTGATGCTATGGACGCCAGCGTTCTGGACAGTAACGGTAAGCAACGCAAAATGAGTATGGGATGTTATGGCATAGGCATTACCAGAATTGTGGCTGCTGCGATTGAGCAGAATCACGACGATCAAGGCATTATCTGGCCAGATGCTCTGGCGCCTTTTACTCTGGCGATTGTTCCATTGAACATGCACAAATCAGAAGCGGTACGCGAGCTGGCCGAAAGTCTTTACTCTCAATTGCGCTCAGAAGGAATCGACGTATTGCTAGACGACAGACAAGAGCGCCCCGGGGTCAAATTTGCTGAGTTAGAATTGATCGGAATTCCACACAGAGTGGTTATTGGCGAGCGCAGCTTGAAGAACAACGAAATCGAATACAAGGCGCGCGACGGGCAAGACGCCGAGTTACTGCCCATTGAAGGCGCTGCAACCGCGATTAGCAGCAAGATTCGCGCGTAGCAGGCCATCGCCAACTACACTGTAAGCGTGAATATCGTGATAAATCATTTTGTAGCGTGCGTGCTTATGGCTTTGTTGGCATGGCCAGCGGTGGCCGAGCGTTCTTTACAGCCAGACCCGGAACTACGCGCCTACCTGAAAACGGCTATTGCTGAGGCCAGCAGTTTCAAAGATAGATTTGACGCTGAAGTTTGGCTAGTGGCGTCATCCGAGCCTTTAAAACGCTACGTGGATGACGCAGAAGAACGATTGAGCTTGCTGAGAAGCATTCACGCCGCTGCAACAGCTACTGACTTGCAACCCGACCTGGTACTTGCATTAATCGAAGTGGAAAGTGCATTTGATCGTTATGCTGTGAGCCGCGTTGGCGCACAAGGTTTGATGCAAGTAATGCCGTTCTGGAAAAAAGAAATAGGCCGACCCGATGACAATCTGACTGACCTGGAAACCAATCTTAGATACGGCTGCTACATACTGAAGTTTTATCTCAACAAAGAAAAAGGCAATCTGACACGGGCGCTAGCGCGATATAACGGCAGCCTGGGCAAAACGTGGTATCCAGAACGGGTAATGGTGAAGTGGAAGCGGCACTGGGGTGTGGCCAGCACCAGTTATTAGAGGCACACTGTTAACTGCCGGTTGCCCCCTGAACCGAGCCAAAATCGATACCCAGTGCGTTCCAGTCCATCAACATATGAGTTAGCTCAACGGCTTGTCTGTGCAACTCTTTCAGCTCGTTACGATCATCATTAGCGGCAACATCTTTCACATCGTGCAGTCGCGCAAAAAACGAGTGGTGTGGAAACTGAATTCTGTTTTTTTCCAAACGCCAGCGCGCGCGCTGATTGTGCAAGCGATAAAAGAGCAACTTACTGGCGATAGAAATCTGCGAGAAGTCGTCAAGATCACCGAGACATGTAGCATCAAAGGCCAGCACCAAAGTATCGCTGGTATTGCTGCGTGTTGCTGCAATATCTGCATTACGTTTGCTGCTCACAAAGAGCGACATGTCACCAAAAGTTTCCCCGGCTGGAAGGGTTCCAAGATAGTGGCCGTCAGCACGTACATCAACACTGCCGGTCACAATAAAATACAGCAAGCTCGCACTGTCACCCTGACGCAGAATTTGTTCGCCAGGTGTAATCGAATGCAATTCACAGTGCGCGATCAGTGACTCAAATTGAGACCTGTCTTGCTCTATCAAACAGGCGAAAAAAGGAACACGCAGCGCTGCGGCTTGCAAGGAGTCTTGTTCTTTGTGCAGGGTGTGCATACCCAGTGCTCTCAGGCGATTACACCTTAAGTATGGTCACAAAATAAACAATACGTTGAGTATTTGATCACATTTTTCAACATGCATTGAATCGCTTATCGCGCGCGAGCAGCGTAAGCATGCTTCAATACTCTGCAAAGCGGCAAACCTGCTGCTAGCACTGTAAATACAGGAGCCGCATGCTCTATACTTACACGATAAGAGGCGTTTGGCAGTGAGCCAGCAAACACGCCATAATATGTTACCCGCAGATTGGGTCACCCGCAGAATTGGAACTCGCTACCGGTGTTACTGAATAGATTCGCAATGGACGCCGGCCACACTGCATCAAGGTCCTTGCTTGCAACGCTTTCTATCGTATTTCTATCTCTGTTCTTGCAGACCGCAACAACACACGCCCAAGAGCTGCAGCTGAATGGAATCGCTATTCATTCCGAGTTGCGTAAAGATTTCTATATTGCTGCACTTTACACCTCGGTGCCAAAAAACAGTGCGCAAGAGCTACTCAATTCCGAGCAAGATCGGCGCATGGTTCTGCGAATACTGGCATCAAGATGGTCTGCGCGTAGCTTTGACCAACATTGGACACAGTCCATTTTGATCAACAACGATCCTGAGGATCTTTCTGATCTCGCCGACACAATTCTTGACTTTACGGGTTCACTGGGTGGCAAGCTGGTCAGCGGCGATGAAATAATAATCGATAGCCCATTAGGCAAACCTCTAACGCTTTCAGCAAATGGCGTGGAATTATTGCAGCTAGCAGACCCGGTACAGAGCAATGCGTTTTTTAATTTGTTGCTGAACTCCTGGATTGGTGCCCGCCCCCCTTCATCAAACTTTAAAAGAGACATTCTTCAAGCGCCCGCCGACGCTGGTGATTTATTAGCAATATTTGAAGGTTTGACGCCGGCAAATGACCGCGTTGCTGCTATTCAAGCGTGGTCAACCGAAGAAACCCAGCAAGCTGAACCCGAGCCAGAAGTTGCGCCAGCCACCGCGCAAACGACACAGCCGCGCGGGCCTACTCCGCAACAGCTAGCCGCCGCTAAAGCTAAAGCGGCCAAAGAGGCCGCGGCTGCAGCAGCGGCTGCGGAGGCTGAACGATTGGCAGAAGAAGCACGGCTTGCTAAAGAAGTGGAAGAATTGGCAGCCGGTCTTACTTTGCTGTACCGCTCAAACGTGATGAAGCTTATTTACTCTCGCGTGGTGTATCCGGGTCGCGCCATTGACCGTGTTCAAGAGGGCACGGTTCAACTAAAGGTACGCCTTGAGAAAAATGGCAATTTGATTGAAGCATCACTTGCCCAAGAGTCGAAATACTCCTTACTCAACAAAGCCGCACTCAGAGCCGTGCAAGACGCCGCTCCGTTCCCTGCAGCGCCAGAAAAACTGGCAGATGAAGAATTAGAGCTCGTAATCCCGATTCGCTTTCAGATACCGGGCTAAATCAATATTCTGAGTTACAATAGCGCCTGACCTGAACTCACCGTCAGCTTAATTGTCATAGTGCTGAATATCAAAATTTGCTCTCTCACCGTGTATCAATCTCTTAAAATTTTCGCAATTGGCATCGTTGTTACAACGCTGACGGCCTGCAGTAGCCTAATAAGCTCTCAAACCAGTAAATTGGCGGATGGTCTCACCAACGCTGTTTTGAACTCAGAAGATCTCGAAACAGTCGCGCAAGGTGCCCCCGCTTATTTATTGTTAATTGATGGTTTGATTGAGAGTGCGCCAGATGATGCCAGCCTGTTAACCACCGGTGCCAAGTTAAACGGCGCTTACGCAGCGGCATTCGTAGACGATGATGCACGCAGTAAAGCGATGAACCAGAAGGCGCTGAATTACGCAAAAGGTGCTGCCTGCAGTCAAAACGCGTCACTGTGCAACGTACAAACCATCGAATTTCAGGTGCTGGAGAAAGCAGTTCTTGAAGCCACCTCTATTGAGCCCTTGTACGTGCTGGGTGTTGCCTGGCTGGGCTGGCTGCAGGCGCACAGCGATGACTGGAATGCCATAGCGCAATTATCGCGCGCGAAACTGCTGCTGGACAGAGTAGTGGAATTGGACGGGGCCCACGATGGCGGTAACGCCCACTTGTATTTAGGTGGCATCGCAACCCTGTTGCCGCCCGCTATGGGAGGCCAGCCTGAACTAGGTAAACAACACTTTGAAACAGCCATCGCATTATCCGAAGGCAAGAACTTGCTGGCCAAAGTGATCTATGCACAGCAGTATGCACGTTTGGTGTTTGATCAGGATTTGCATGACCGCTTGCTAAACGAAGTATTGACCAGTGACCCTCAGGTGCCGGGTCTTACATTGTCGAATCTGGCGGCAAAACAACAAGCCCAGGTCTTACTAGACGAGTCCGCGGAGTATTTTTAAATGCGTATAAAACCTTTCCCTTTGCCTGTCGTGCTGGCACTGTTTTTTGTATTGTTCAGCCAAGCTGGATTCGCCAAAGTATTCAAAATTGCAACGGTTTCCCCGGAAGGTTCTGGCTGGATGAAAACCATGCGCGCGGCCGGCAAAGACATTGAAGCCGCAACTGAAGGCCGGGTAAAGCTTAAGTTCTATCCCGGTGGCGTTATGGGTAACGATTCGGCAGTACTTAGAAAAATACGCATCCGACAATTGCATGGCGCCGCACTCACCGGTGGCAGCCTGCGCCAGTTCTACCCGGACGTTGAAGCCTATAGCTTGCCATTATTGTTCCGTAGCTTTGCAGAAGTTGATCACGTTCGACAGCAGATGGACAGCAAAATACTCAAAGGTATAGCTGACGGTGGCTTTGTTAGCTTTGGTATTGCCGAGGGTGGTCTTGCCTATGCAATGAGCGACACCCCGGTAACTCAGGTTGAACAATTGCGTGAGAAAAAAGTCTGGGCGCCGGCGAATGATAAAGCCGCATTGCAAGCCATGAAGGCTTTTGACATCAGCCCCTATCCTCTGGAGCTTTCCAACGTACTGGTGTCTCTGCAGACCGGCATGATCAACTCCGTCGCCACGTCACCCATCGCGGCCATCGCATTACAATGGCACACTCAGGTCAAATACATCAGTGATCTGCCCTTAATGTATTTTTTCGCCACATTGGTGTTGGAGAAACGCGCTTTTGAAGGCCTTAGTGACGCTGACCAACAAGTGGTTAGCAAGCGCCTCGGGCAAAGCTTTGCGGACATTGACCTGCAGAACCGCAAAGACAACGAAAACGCATTCTCGGCACTTCAGCAACAAGGACTGAAGGTAGTCAACATTCCTGAAGCCGACCAGCAAGCCTGGTACCAACGCGCCGATACTGCCACCGCCAAAATCATTGACGATGGCTTGGTCAGCAGCGCTTTCTTTTCCGAAATGCAGCGCCTTCTGCAAGAGTTTCGCGCCCAGGGTACCAGTGACCCGGTTGCAGCAAACCAGTCACGCCAATAATGCTCCAACGCTTTGTTCGTTTATTGCATTGGCTTGAAAACGGATTACTGCTGGGGCTGATTCTGGGCGCAGTTTGCCTGGCAAGCACACAAATCATTCTGCGTAATTCAGGTGCCGATGCGCTGCTCTGGGCCGACCAGGCATTGAACATATTGGTATTGTGGATAGCTATGTCCGGCGCCTTGGTTGCCAGCCGGGAAAACAACCATATCGCCATTGATCTCATACAACACTATTTGCCAGAGAAGTGGTTAAAGGTAGTGACCAGCCTGACTCAATTTGCCACCGCCGCCGCCTGCGGCGTTGCCGCGTGGTTCGGGTATCACTTTGTACGCGAAGAAATGGAATACGGTGACATGGCCTTCCAGCAGATCCCCATGTGGTTATGCGAGGCCATCATTCCCTTCGCGCTGTTTATTATCAGCGTGCGTTACCTCAACTATGGGATTCGCTCGCTATTCAACGCTGCAACGAACGCGCCAGCCTCATGACCGCCGTTATCGTTACCGCATTGATTTTACTGGCCGTGGCCGGCATGCCCATTTTTGCAGTCATTCTCGCTGCCGCACTGATCGGCTTTAACGCCAGCGATGTTGACCTGTCGGTGATCACCATAGAGCTCTACCGAATCACCGACACACCACTGCTCATTGCCCTACCGTTTTTCACGCTGGCCGGTTATCTGCTCGCAGAAAGTAATAGCTCCGAACGTCTGGTGCGCATCACACAAGCCCTGATCGGCTGGATGCCAAGCGGCCTCGCCATCATCGCTTTCCTGAGCTGCGCTTTGTTCACCGCCTTCACCGGCGCATCGGGTGTCACTATCGTAGCGCTGGGTGCACTGCTCTACCCCGCACTTCGCCAGGTTGGCTACACCGAAAAATTCAGTCTTGGCCTGGTCACCAGCTCCGGCAGCCTCGGCCTGCTGTTGGCCCCGTCACTGCCCTTGATTCTGTATGGCATTGTTGCCCAACAACTTGAAGTAGGTCAGCCCTTCACCATCCAACAATTGTTTCTCGCCGGCCTGTTACCCGCCGGCTTAATGATTGGCTTACTCAGCGCCTGGAGCCTATGGGTAAATCGTGGCAACGCCATTCCAACCCAGTCATTCTCAGGCCAGGAACTGCGCGCCGCCATCTGGGAAGCACGCTGGGAAATTCCGCTACCCTTACTCGTACTCGCCGGCATCTACGGCGGCTTTTTTGCCGTCAGCGAAACCGCCACCATCACCTTGCTCTACGTATTTATCGTAGAAGTCTTCATCTACCGCGAGATCCCGCTCAAAAACCTGACCTCTGTGGTCCAGAAATCCATGACCATGGTCGGCGGTATCATCCTCATACTGGGCGTCTCTCTCGCCTTCACTAACCTGCTGATCGACGCCGACGTACCCACCCGCTTCTTCGAATTTACCCAGGAATACGTAGACTCCAAACTCACCTTCCTGATTCTACTCAACATATTCCTGCTGCTACTAGGTGCCATTCTCGACATCTTCTCAGCCATAGTCATCGTAGTACCCCTGATACTGCCCATCGCCATCGCCTTCGGCGTAGACCCAATACATCTTGGCATTATCTTCCTCGCCAACATGCAGATCGGCTACTTCACCCCCCCGGTTGGCATGAACCTGTTCATCGCCAGTTACCGCTTCCAAAAACCAATCACCACCCTTTACGCCGCCAGCATCCCCTTCATGGCAGTGCTAATGCTAGCCGTACTCATCATTACCTACGTACCAGAACTAAGCCTGATGCTGGCAAGATAAAACCGAGCTCCATATAAACCACCTTCAGATCACTGCCCAATTGAGGCGATCGAGGAATAGTTTCTTTCGCGAAGGTAAAAGACGCAGACCGAGCGCGTAAAAAAGACAAGCCGAAGGTGAAGGCTTTTTTGGGAGCGAGGGAACCCCGGAGGGGTCAAGTCGCGCAGCGAAAGGAACTATTCCTCGATCGCCGAGGACCTAGCAACAGCCTCGAAAGAGGGCGCTCAAAACAACAATTGAATTGAATCCGGAAACGGACTCAAAGTAGCGCAGCAGAAAGCCACGCTATAAACAAAAACTACTAGTCAGGCGTAGTCGTCAAAGAAACGTTAAACACCCCAGCCTCTCGCGCCGAATCAATTACCGCCGCAAATATCTCAGTCTGCGCCTTCTCATTCGCCTGCACAATCACAGAAGCCTTAGGATTCTCAGCAATCAAACGCTCAACGTTTGCCCGCACAGCTCGCACATCAATACGACGATCAGCTAACCAGATCTCACCGGCGGCCGTCACCTTCAACACAATATTCTTCTGATCCAGATCAGGTGGCGCATCACTTGATTCAGGACGGTTAACGTCCAGACCCACTTCTTTGACGAACGACGCTGTCACGATAAAGAAGATCAGCATGATAAATACAACATCCAGCATTGGGGTCAGATCGATTTCACCCTCATCCTGGTCATTCGCGTGGCGGCCAATGTGCTTTGCCATAATTGAGTCTCTGTTGTTATTGCTAGGTTTTGCGGACCCATAAACTGCTTATTGGTCACGCACTACAGCAGGCATTTATTAGTCATAATCGGCCGCACCGCAGTTCGGTACAATATTACAACCCTTGACGATCGAATCATAGACCTGAGTGCGCAATTTTACGGACGGTTGATGACCCCAGGGTATTGCATTTATCCGTAGAATTTCTAAAATCTTCCGCCGTTTCAATACATTGCAACCCAATACAATGATTTTGAAACGACGAACACATGTATCCTAACAAGCGACACGTCGCAATTGCGCACGCTGATCGAGACAAAGGGCAGGAACACAGCAATGGTAAAGGTAGAGCAACTGAGCAAACATTTTGGTCAGTTCAAAGCAGTCGACAAACTGAGCTTCGAAGTGTCACCCGGTGAGGTGCTAGGATTTCTTGGCCCGAACGGGGCTGGCAAATCCACCACCATGAAAATGATCACCGGTTTTATCGCGCCAACAGCAGGATCGATCATGGTTGGTGGGCATGACGTCAGTCGTGAACCAGTAAAGGCCAAGAGCTTAATCGGCTACCTGCCAGAAGGTGCGCCTGCCTACGCCGACATGACCCCTGCCCAGTTCCTGAAGTTTGCAGCATCCATCCGAAAGTTAGGCTCGGCTTCAAACGCAAGAATTGATCAGGTTGTCGAGCAGCTGATGCTAAAAGATGTTCTGCACAAACCCATCGACACTTTGTCCAAAGGCTTCAAACGCCGAGTTGGTATTGCACAAGCCATTTTGCATGATCCAAAAGTATTGATCCTGGACGAACCAACTGACGGCCTCGACCCGATCCAAAAACACGAAGTACGCTCTCTGATCACCAACCTTGCTGAAGATAAAACGGTGATTGTTTCCACGCATATTCTCGAAGAAGTAAACGCTGTTTGCAGCCGTGCAATCATCATTGCTGATGGCCAGGTTGTCGCTGACGCAGAACCCGGTGAACTAGAGGCACAGTCGGAATATCATGGCGCTGTGACACTCAAGCTCAGTGGCGACACTGACCCGCGCAGTGAGCTTCAAGCACTGCCCTCTGTATTTCGCGTGGAAACTTACGCTGACGATGACCGCCGTGTTACCGCAATTCCGAACGCTGACAGCCATTTATACACTGACATTCAGGCACTGGCCAAACAGAAACAATGGGATGTGGAAGAAATGTTCGCAGAACGTGGCCGCTTGGAAGATGTGTTTCGCCGCCTGGTAGACAGCCACGCTAGCCAGTCGAAAAAAATAGGAAGCGCCTCATGATCACCACACTGTTTAAACGCGAACTCGCCAGTTATTTTTCAACACCACTGGCCTACGTATTTATAGTTATCTTTCTGATGCTATCAGCTGCACTCACGTTTTTTCTCGGCGGCTGGTATGAACGAAGCCAAGCAGACTTGCTCCCCTTCTTTGGCTTTCATCCTTGGTTATACCTGTTCCTCGTGCCCGCCATCGCCATGAAGCTATGGGCCGAAGAACGCAAGTCAGGCACCGTCGAGCTGCTACTAACCTTGCCAATCACTGTGTTTCAAGCCGTAGTAGGCAAGTATTTGGCTGCCTGGGTATTCATCGGTATTGCCCTGGCGCTGACGTTTCCCATGTGGCTGACGGTAAATTACTTAGGGTCACCAGACAACGGCGTGATACTGGCTGCATATCTCGGCAGTTGGTTGATGGCAGGCGCCTTTCTTGCTGTGGGCTCGTGCATGTCAGCGGCTACTAATAATCAGGTGATTGCGTTTATCTTGAGCGTGGTGGTGTGTTTCATGTTTATTCTGGCGGGTTTCACGCTGGTCTTTGACGTATTCAAAGATTGGGCGCCACTGCCCGTATTAGACGCCATTACTTCTCTGAGTTTTTTAAGCCACTATCAGGCTATTAGCCGTGGCGTGCTCGATTTCCGAGACGTCGCGTTTTTCATTGTAATGATACTCGCATGGCTGTTGGCAACTGCGATCGTAATCGACATCAAGAAGGCTTCCTGATCCGATGAATACTGCAAAACTTTTTTCAAAAGCGGGCCTTGTTGTACTCGCCCTGATCACTCTGCTTCTGGTAGGTTTGCTCAATGTGTCTCTGCGCGGTGCTCGCATTGATCTTACCGATGATCAGCTGTACACCGTCAGCAGTGGCACAGTTGATATGCTGCAAACACTGGAAAACCCGGTAACGCTGGAATTCTTTTTCTCGGACAAACTAACGGCTGATTTGCCTCAATTGCGGGACTTTGCGCGCCGCGTTCGCGAATTGCTGGAAGAGATGGCCATCAAGTCTAATGGCCAGGTGACGCTCAAAGTAATAGACCCTGAACCATTTTCCGAGGAAGAAGATAGAGCCGCTGAACTTGGCCTGCAATCAACGCCGCTGTCTTTGGGTGGGCCTGAGATCTATCTTGGTTTAGCCGCCAGTAATGCCAGCGACAATTCCGAGATAATCGAGTTTTTACAACCCGAACGCGAACAATACCTGGAATACGATGTTGCTAAAATGCTGCACATTGTTGGTCGCGATAAAGCCCCCAAAGTGGCAATGCTAGCGGGCTTGCAGGTAAGTGGCGGCTTTGACATGCAAACACGGCAACCCACTCCTGCGTGGATGGCCATCAGCCAGTTGCAGCAGATGTTTGATGTTGTCACGCTAGACGATGGTTTTGCGAGCATCGAAGACGACGTAGATGTATTGATACTGATTCACCCTCCTGAGTTACAAACACCAAGTCGCTATGCAATTGACCAGTTTGTGTTACGTGGGGGCAACCTGATCGCGTTTGTCGACCCGAATGCTGAACAAGCCGGTGGCGCAAATCCGATGATGCCTAGCCCTGGTGCGGCTAACAGCAGCTCGAATATGAAAACCTTGTTCCAACAATGGGGATTTGAGTTAGCTGAAGCCAAAGTATTGGGCGATGTCCAGCACGCCTTGCAAGTTGGCTCACCACGCACGGGCCAACCGGTTCGGCATCTCGGTATTCTGGGCTACGACACGGCTTCGTTCGACAAAGAAGATATTGTTGTACGTGACTTGAACTTACTGCATTTTGGCACGGCTGGTGTACTAAAGCCGTTAGCAGATTCAGCGTTAAATTTTCAGCCATTGGTGCTATCGAGCAATCAAAGCATGTTACTCGACGCCAGCAAGTTCGAAATGATGATGGACCCCAATGCTCTTTTTGAAGGCTTCGTTCCAGACGGGCAGCACCACGTTATTGCCGCCAGAGTACGCGGCGGCGCATTGTCTGCGTTCCCCGATGGTGCACCAGAACCAGAAGCCGCGGAGGCTGCAGAGACCACTGAGCCAGAACAAGCCGAAGCCGAGAACGTTGAGGCGATAACGCCAAACAGGCCTCACCTGAAACAATCAAGCGAAGACATTAATTTGTTAGTCGTTGCTGATACAGACTTTCTGTCCAATCGTTTGTGGATACAGGTTCAGAACTTTTTTGGTCAACAAATCGGTTCTCCTTTTGCAGACAATGGCAGCTTCCTCATCAACGCCGTTGAGAACATGATTGGCAACACCGATCTTATCTCTACGCGCAGCCGCGGCGAATACGTACGCCGCTTTGAGCGAGTGGATGAGTTACGCCTGCAGGCCGAACAAAACTTTAGAACCAAGGAAGAATCGCTTCAGCAAAGTCTTGCGGCTACTGAAGCTAAACTTGCCGAATTACAGGCGCAAAAAAGTGATGATGGCGCGGAAGTACTGACATTAAGCCCGGAGCAATTGGCCGAAGTTGAGAAGTTTCAGCAAGAAAAATTATCTATAAGAAAGCAATTGCGCGAGGTGCAACATCAGCTCGGCAGTGACATTGAAGCTTTGGGCACCCAGCTCAAGCTAATCAATATCGCTTTGATACCCGTTTTGCTTACCGTGCTGGCTTTGTTGTTTCGCGTAGTACGACGAGGTCGAAGCTAAAGATAACCGAGAGGCAAGCCAGAGACAGGCGAGTGACAAGCGAGAGTTCTTCAGGGCAGTATTCGTGCATGCGACAACAGGGTTTTTAACTCTGTTGTCTGCGCATTACTGCACTGACTAACATCAATATGAGGTGCGGTGGCCCTGGCGTACATAACCACATTGTCAAAACCAGATATGTCGATCACTGCTGTCCATGCAAAGACTGTACGCGCGGCCAGACACACTTCTCTCAACGTCTCATTGTCTTGACACAACACATTAACAACAAGTATCGCGCTCTCGCTCATTCGTTTCTCACAGTCTCTATAAAACGATTCTGAGCATAGAATCTGGGGCTGTTTCTTGCCGATCGCTAGATCACAAAACACCGCGTCAAAGCATGTTGTTGCTTGCTTCAGAAATTCAGCCGCGTCCGCCACTACCGGTGTACAGCCTTCTGGCAGTAAATCAGCTTGCTTACACAGCTCGATCACGTCTTCTGAGCAATCGACGGTAAGAACCGATGCCGCCGGGTGTTTTGTATGCAGGTAGCGCTCTATCGCAGCGCAGCCTAAGCCTAAATTTAAAACTGACTCCGTTGCCTGGAGCAACTGTAAGCCTGCCAACATCGCATCCACAACTGGCGACTGAACGTGTGATGGCGCGAGCGTGTCAATTGCACCTTGCACAACATACCCACCGGAGCACATGTAATTGTAATGAGAGAATTGATAAAGCTCGATATCATTCAATCGCAGCAGCAGGTGACTATCGGCCTTCGAGCTGGTCGCAAATTCTTCGAAAAATGACATCGCTTAAGACTTTGGCCGCCAGCGAATGGTCACTGTTTGTTTGCCAAACGTCTTAGCGCCTTGCAGGTCTTTACCCATATAAATATCAATGCGTTTACTAAAACGACGGTTAAGCTTGTCACGTACCAGCCAGCGGCCCGCCATACCGTCAATTTCAACTTCTGCATTATGGCCTAAACCAAGTAACAAGAGATCTCTGGATACAGCAATGGTTTGAACATCCGGATTTAAGCGATCGCCCCAGGCACCTATTTCCGGGTCACCCTGGGTTTGAGACGGCAAAGAATTGTAGGCGGTTGCAGTAACCTCCAGACTTTCCTTTGCGGGCGCACAAGCTCCCACAGCAAACATAAGCACGACCAGCGCAACCGGTTTTATGTACTTAATGCAGACCACTGAGTTCGTATTTTGCATCACAAGTAATCCTGTATTTGTCGCCACTGTTCTAATTTCTCGGGAACACCTAAAGACGCGTGTGCCGGGCTGGTTGACGGTAACCTGACAAGGTCCACCTGGCCAAATTCCTGCTTGATATCAGCATGCACGAATTTGCGAAAACTGTGCTCAGCTTTTGCTCCATTAAAAAACACCGCTCGCAATTTAGGCGTTTCTCTGAACAAGCTCAAAAAATCGTTGGCAACAATAGACTCTTCTTTAATAGATGAGTCAAGACTGCCCTCTCTATAGCATGTTTGTAGCACGTCCCACAGCCCAACACCGCAACAGCGCAACGCCTCCAATCGCTGAGCATAGTCAGGAAACACGCTTTCGGGCTTGTCACTGTCATTCAAAATGGCGAGCACTATTGGCCAAAATGCATTACGCGGGTGTGCGTAATATTGCTCTGCATCCAGTGATGCTGTGCCGGGCATAGAACCCAGAATAAGGATTCTGACATTTCTGTCTGCGATGGGTGGAAAACTCTGACTAAACATGGATTGAGGATCATGTGAACAGGGATTGATATTAGCAGATGCCTGCGGCTTAATTGCAGCCCTGAAATACAAGTAAGAGGTTTACGTGGCATCTGCATTGAACGGTATACGTGTTATCGAATTGGGTCAGCTATTGGCGGGGCCTTTTACTGGCACTATGCTTTCGTATTTTGGCGCTGAAGTCATAAAAGTAGAACCACCCGGTGGCGACCCGATTCGAGGTTGGCGCGAAGTAGAAGACGGCACCTCATTCTGGTGGCGTAGCCTGGCACGCAACAAAAAATGCATCAGTCTTGATCTGAAAACCGAGCAAGCACGCGATGTGATTCGCCAATTGGTAAAAGGCGCCGACGTACTGATCGAGAATTTTCGACCCGGTGTGCTCGAAGAATGGGGTTTGTCGCCAGAAGAACTCAAAAAGGACAATCCCAAGCTCATCACTGCGCGCATATCCGGCTATGGTCAAGATGGCCCGTATTCCACCAAACCCGGGTATGCCTCGGTTTGCGAGGGATTCAGCGGGTTTCGCTATGTAAACGGGTTCCCTGGTGATGCACCTGTGCGACCAAACCTAAGCACAGGAGACACTGTGGCAGGCTTACATGCAACACTCGGCATTTGTTTGGCTCTGTTGGCTCGCGAGCGCGGCAATACCGACGGTGGCCAGGAAATCGATGTTGCTCTTTATGAGTCTATGTTCAACTTATTAGAGGCCGTGATCCCCGAATATTCTGGTGCGGGCGTACAACGTGAACCGTCCGGTACAACGGTCACCGGCATTGTGCCAACCAACACCTATCGCTCCAGCGACGGAAAATTTGTGATCATTGGTGGTAATGGCGACTCTATCTTCAAGCGTTTGATGCGCGCGGCTGGGCGGGCAGACATGGCTGAAAACCCTGAAATGGCCGATAACCAGGGCCGTGTAATACATGAAGCCGAAATTGATGCAGCGCTTGCAAAGTGGTGCGCAAGCAAGCCATGCGCTCAATTACTGAGCGACCTGGAAGAAGCGCGTGTGCCAGCCGGCCCAATCTATTCGGCCGCAGACATGGCCAGTGACCCACACTTTCGTGCGCGCGGTATGTTCGAACAAGTAGAGATTAACGGCAAGCCGCTTGAGATACCCGCGATTCTACCAAAGCTTAGTGATACACCTGGGGGTACCAACTGGCCGGGCCCTGCGGAGAACTCTCATCGGGATGAAATTCTGGTCGATATTCTCGGCCTGAATGCCGAGCAGATCGCGAATTTGTAAAATAGTGGTAACGCCTTAATCTACACCACCACGCTGTGCTAATGTTGCTTGTGCGTGCCATTTTCCACCTCAAACAACGAACGGATACTCCATGAAACGACTCGCTATCCTGGCCACTGCGGCCATTTTCCTCACAGCCTGCGAAACTGCCTATTACAGCGGCTGGGAGAAACTGGGCAAAGAAAAACGCGACCTGCTGGTGGATCGCATTGAAGATACCCAGGAATCACAGGAAGACGCGCAGGAAGAGTTTGCCGATGCACTTGAGCAGTTTCGCTCAGTTGTTGAATTTGATGGTGGTGATCTGGAGAAAATGTACAACCGGCTGAATTCGGAATACGAAGACAGCGCAGAAGCCGCGGCTGAGATCAGCGGAAACATTGACCGGGTAGAAGACGTTGCCGATGATCTATTTACTGAGTGGGAAAAAGAGATCCAGCAATACACCAGCTCAAACCTGCGTCGCGACAGCGAACAAAAGCTGAAACAAACCAAGCGCCAATACGGCGGACTGCTGAAAAGTATGCGCAGCGCTGAAAAAACTATTGATCCAGTGCTGTCTACACTTAAAGATCAGGTGCTCTATCTCAAGCACAATCTGAATGCGCGTGCCATTTCAGCGCTTAAGGGCGAGCTGCAAACCGTTAATACCGACGTTGAAAGACTGATAGACGCGATGGAAAAATCCATTCAGGAGTCAAATGCATTTATCGCAGGTATGAAAGACGTCTAATGCATTTTATTTCAAGAGCATGGATGGGCGCGCTGATACTGTCTATCTGCGCGTGTACCACGCTGCAGCCAAACTTTGAAAACCCGTCATTACAAGTTACTTCAATCGCCTTGCTTCCCTCGGAGGGTGTGCAGATTAATTTTGATGTGGGACTTAAGGTCTCCAACCCCAACAAAATGGCCTTAAACGTACTGGGGCTTGCGTATGATTTGCGTCTCGACGGCTATAAAGTGCTGGAAGGTGTCGGCAACGACATTCCGGAAATACCCGCGTATGGCTCCGCTGAATTTCATATAACAGCCTCTACTAACTTGATGCAAAGTTTCAAATTGTTTTCAGAGCTTTTGAATAATCCTAAATCTGTATTGGACTACGCCTTGAATACCAAGCTGGATTTAGGCTCAACATGGCTACCCGCATTGCGCCTGAAAGACAGCGGCGAAATTAATCTGACCGACAAAACCAACAGCGCACAATAATTCCCGCATCTCCCGATACTAGGAAATCTCAACCAGATTCTTGAGCTCCCGTAACACGACTGTTACAACTGAAAGATCAGTTAGTGCGCTTGATTGCAGGCCAACCGTAAGATCAATAAAGCGATTGATTGCTGATTCCCTCTGCGCTCTCCACCGCGACTCAATGTGCTCAATATCACAACCTTGATTTTCTTCTCGCATCAACAAACATTGTGTAAGACGTCGCATCAACGCCTCCAGTTCATCAACGTGTGATTCTCTGGCCAGATCCTGCCAGCGTCCTTCGGACTGCCAATCCAGCAATGTCTTCATCAACCAATCAACGTGTAAGCCAGAGGTTAAGGAAAAACACAAACGGGTCACTTCACAAACCTCTACTCCGGATTTCAAGGCCACTTCCACAGCACCTGGGAAGAAGAAGTAACTATCAATAACAGCGCAACGTTGCGCCACATCGGCTGGCACGTTTTTCCCGCGCCAGCGTTCCGCTTCTTGCTCGCTCAACGCACGCCACTGCGGCTGATGCAGTTCCAGGGCGCTTTCGATCAATGATTTGAAACACGCACTGCTGCGTTCAATCTCACTTGCGGGCATTATTTCTCTGCGGTTACGTATGTACCAGCGACTGGCTCGCCGTGCAAGCTCAGTAATCCGACTGAACAACTCATACTGTTCTTCAGTGCTCAATTCATAATCAAGCTTTTCAACGCTTTCCCACAAGTCGTCCAATTCGAACAAGTGCATTACCGTAATAAATGTGCGCGCAACTTGCAGAGGCTCAATACCAAGCGAGTCGACCAAGCGAAAACAATAGGTAAACCCCATGCGATTGACCATGTCATTCGCTATCTTGGTCGCAATAATTTCATTCGCCAATTGGTGTGAGAGAATTGAGTCGGCCGCTATGCTATTTAATTGCTTGGGAAATGCTGAATACAGATAGCGCAGCGTATATTCATCAGTATGCTTTTCAGGCTGATTAAGCTTATCCTTCAACCAGACTTTCGCGTAAGACACCAAAACACTGATCTCTGGACGCGTCCACGCAAGCCCCTTAAGCTTCAGCTCTTTTACCAACTCATCGTCAGGTAAATACTCCAGCGCGCGATCCAGGGAATCCTGCTCCTCTAGAAACTGCATAAAACGCACATAGTCATGATGATGTTGTTCGCGGTTATGCAATGCCAGGCTAATTGACAACGTTTGCCTGTAATTGCTATCTAATACCAATTCGGCAACGTCTTCTGTCATGTCTCGCAGAATGGTAGCCCGCTGCTCTGTATTAATGCGCTGTTCATCAACGAGACTGTCTAGAACGATCTTGATGTTTACTTCGTTATCGGAACAGTCCACGCCAGCCGCATTATCGATAAAATCAGTATTACAAATCCCGCCGCGTTGGCAGAATTCAATTCGGCCTAATTGAGTAAGCCCTAAGTTGCCGCCTTCACCAAAGACCTTGCAACGCAACTGGGCACCGGTAACACGTACGCTGTCATTGGCCCGGTCGCCTACTTGCGCATCCGACTCTGAACTGCTTTTAACATAGGTACCAACGCCGCCATTCCAAATCAAACCTACGTCTGCTTGCAGCAATCTATTGATCAATTTATCGGGGGCTAGATTATTCTCTTTGCTCGCCAACAGCGTTTGCATCTCGATACTTAGCGGAATTGTTTTGGAGCTGCGTTCAAATACACCACCCCCTTTCGAAACAAGCTCTGCGTTATAGTCAGCCCACCCGCCACGCTCATCGAACAAGCGCTGACGCTCGGCAAAACTTATAGCCGGGTCAGGATCCGGGTCGATAAAAACATGCAGATGGTTGAATGCAGCTACCAGGCGCACCTTGTCGCTAAGCAGCAAACCGTTACCGAACACATCCCCACCCATATCGCCGATGCCAATCACGTCAATGCTTTGTTGCTGAACATTGATTGCTAGCTCGCGAAAGTGACGCTGTACGGCCACCCAGGCACCACGCGCGGTAATACCCATGCCTTTGTGGTCATAGCCGTTACTGCCACCTGAGGCAAAGGCATCACCAAGCCAGTGACCATAGTCAGCCGAAAGCTCATTGGCTGTATCTGAAAAACTAGCCGTGCCCTTATCGGCCGCCACCACTAAATACGGATCTTCACCGTCTGCGCACACAACACCATCTGGGCGTGTTATCTGGCCTTCACGACGATTGTCAGTGATATCGAGTAAGCCGCTGATAAACAGCTTGTAGCACTCTATGCCTTCTTTAAACCAGGCATCTCTGCCGGCGGCCATACTCGCTTCCCGAGCAATAAAGCCGCCTTTGGCGCCGGTAGGCACAATCACGGCATTCTTTACCTGTTGTGCTTTCACCAGACCCAGCACTTCAGTGCGGTAATCTTCGAAACGGTCAGACCATCGAATACCGCCTCGTGCCACTTTACCGCCGCGCAAATGCACACCTTCAAATCGCGGCGAATGCACATAAATTTCAAACATAGGGCGAGGCTGCGGCGCGAAGTCCAAAGTATGCGTGGCCAGCTTCAAAGCCAGGTATGGTCGGCTTTTTCCCGCGTCAGTGGTCTGGAAATAATTGGTTCTCAGAGTCGCTAGCATTAACTGCAGGTAAAAACGGATTAACTCATCTTCATTGCGATTTGCAACCGAGTCCAGCTCTTGAATAATTTTTTCGGTAAGGCGCTCTACCCGTTCGCTTCGATGGCGCTGGTTGTCTGCCTCGTTGGCTTCTGTTGTGTAAAGTCTGGGATCTAATTTGAATTTGAACAGAGCGATCAAGTTTCGCGTGATTTCAAGGTGGCGCGACAGCACATCGGCAATAAACGTTAAGCCAAACGGCGACCCTAGCTGCTTAAGATAATGCGCATAAGCGCGCATCAACGCAGCTGATTGCCAATCCAGACGCGCACCAAGCACCAGCCGGTTGAAACCATCATTGGCTGTTTGCTTATGCCACACGGCCAACAAGGCTTGGCGAAAATGCTCGCGAACCGCGCCCACGTCTAATGCACCCTGAATATTCATGGTAAATTTGAGCGTGAAATCGTGCATCCATATTTTGAAATTGTCGCGCGGCAATATTTGGTGGGGATGTTCTCCCAGCACTCTGAAACCAAGGTTTTCAAGCATTGGAATCATGTCTGACAACTCAAGGTTTTTGTGCCTACGGAACAATTTAAGCCGCATGATATCGTCAGGCGAGCCGGGTTCATTGAAGAAGCGCACGCCCAGCTCGTCATCGTCCTCAAGAGCCGTAATACAAGCAAGATCTTCGACGGTTTCTGCCAGCGAAAACTGGTGCTGATACGCAGGCTCAAAAGCATTGCTCCATTTCCGGCATAGAGCAGGCGCTTGGGTTTCATCCCAATTTTTGACAATCGCCTCACGTAAGCTACTGCTCCAATCGCGAGTCAGATCAACAATTTGTTGCTCAAGTATCGCCGCATCAATACTCTGGTATTTTCTATTGCTGATACGAAACACATAGTGAATTCGAACCAGCACCGAATCTGAAAGAAAATGAGTGTTGTACTCGCCAGTCTCTGCATCAAGCGCATCGCGCAGCTTGCCCTCAATGCGCTCGCGTGTACTGGTGCTTAGATTCTCGCGTGGCAAGTAAACAATGCAGCTCGCGAACTTCTCAAAGGGATCAACGCGCAGAAACAAGCGCACCGTACGCCTATCAACAATGCGCCAGATACCCAGGCTGATCATCAGCATTTGCTTCATATCAGTCTGGATCAGCTCATCACGCGGATGGCCTTCAAGAAGGGCTGCGTACGCTTTTCCGTCGTGGCTTCCTGGTTCGAACTTCGACATATCCACCAGACGGCTGGCCTTCTTTCGAATCAGTGGAATATCCCAGATGCTGCGGTGGTACAACTGCGAGGTGTACAAGCCCAGAAGTCGTACCTCGCCAATCGTAGCTCCGGTCTTGTCCCGACGCTTAACGAATATGTAGTCTGAATAGATATCGCGGTGCACTGTGGAGCGATGCGACGATTTGGTAAATGCCAGACTATCCGTCGATGCATGGAACTCAGCGAAGCCCGGACTCAGTGAATCCAGCTTCGCTTCGGGCAGGGGTTCGCGCATACACATCAAACCCAGGCGTTCATCGCTCAACTCTCGAGTGTGTATTTCACCGGTATTATCAAAGCGCTGAAATTCAGATATTCCTAGCAGCGTGAAGTTGCCGTCGCGCAGCCAGCTCAAGAATGAGATGTCTTCCCGTTCAACATCATCTCTGGAATCAAGCTCATCAATCAATACGTTAAGACGTTTGAGCATTGGCTGATAATCGCTAACGCATCGATCTACATCGAGCAATACCGACTCCAGCTCGTGCTTAATAGTCTGGCGCTCTTGCTCATCGCCTTGAAAATCAATCTGCAGAAAAGCAAAGTCTTCTTTACTGTATTCCGAGGCATTGGCAGCAGGTGCTGATTTAACAATCGCCAAAGCCTCGCCTTCTGCACTGCGGCGCACCCAGGCCGGATGGCTTTCAAAAAGGTAGATATTGAGGCCCAATCGATTCAAGGCAATGCGCAATGAATCTACCAGGAAAGGCATGTCACGTTGGCTAATATAGATCACCGTGTGTGGCGACTGCCAGCCATCAGACTCAAGCTCAGGATTAAAAATAGCGATGCCTGCATCAGCACTTTGACGTACTCGAATGAATTCGAACAATCCATGCAAGGCCCCGAACATGTCCTTTGGGGCCCAAGCCAGCATAGACTCGGCCAGATGGATATGGATAAAGTGTTGAGTAAAGGCTTTGAACAAGGGCAAATTGCCTGAGTCAAGCTGCTGTTCAGCAACTTTGTCGACTTCAGATTTAAACCATTGTCGGGCGGAGTCGTCGAGCATTGTTTATCACCCTGTGCTGTGCACGATGCTGATACGTAAAACAGTTTGCAAATCAACTTTGCAACACTATAAAGTGAGAAAGACGGTTAAGGAAGGGTTTCCCACAATGGCAGAGCAGACGAATTTTGATGACATTCTGACCTTTTGGTTCAAAGAGACCGAGCAGACTTTCTGGTTCAAAAAAGATGCTGAATTTGACGAGTTAATCACCAAGCAATTTTCGTCAACGCTGATCGCGGCTAAAGCTTGCGAGCTTTACACCTGGCGCACCAGTCCAGCAGGAAGACTGGCAGAGATAATTGTTCTGGACCAATTCTCGCGAAACATATTTAGAGATCACGCTGACGCCTTTGCCGGTGATACCTTGGCATTGGCGCTTGCCCAGGAAGCAGTGGCCAATGATATGCACCTGACACTGCAAGGCAGTGAGCTGGCTTTTCTACTGATGCCCTATATGCACAGTGAGTCCAAATTAATTCATGAGCAGGCCGTAGTGCTTTTTGACGTACCCGGTCTTGAGAGCAATTTGCGCTTTGAGCAACATCACAAAGTAATCATAGATCGCTTCGGACGCTACCCGCATCGCAATGCCGTGCTGGGTCGCGACAGCACACCTGAGGAAATAGAGTTCCTGACCGAACCTGGCAGCTCTTTCTAGTTCGCAGCCAGCAACCTGAATTTTTGATAATGGTGGACAAAGCGTAAGCCGTTGCATGCAGCGCACGAACTGAATTTCGGTACCATTGGGAGCATAAATACATAACATCAGTGAGAGCCAGTTATGCCTCTATCGGAAAAAGTTGCATTGATAACCGGCGGCGGCAGCGGCATGGGCCGGGTTGCCGCACAGACCTTCGCCAGCAAAGGAGCAAAAGTTGCACTGTTTGACGTTAATACCTCAGGGATGCAAGAAACGTCTCACGGCAACAACAACATACACAGCTATACCGTAGACATAACTTCGACCGAAGACGTTGCAGCGGCAGTAGCGCAAGTAGAGTCTGACCTTGGCGAAATTCACCGGGTATATAACTGCGCGGCGATTATGCCGTTTGGCAATTTACTGGAACAGGAGACCGCTGTAATCCATAAGCTGATGGACATCAATTACGGTGGCTTCGTTAACATCATGAAAGCAACACTGCCAGCAATGGTGAAACGTGGCAGCGGTGATTTCGTTAGCTTCGCGTCAATGGCCGGTATCCAACCCGCCTTGCTAATGGGAGGGTATAACGCCAGCAAAGCAGCGGTGGCCATGCTCACAGAGGTTGTTTATCACGAAAACCGTGACAGTGGGGTGCGCTTTGCCTGTGTATGTCCACCCCCGGTCGCAACACCCTTGCTCAAACAGGGCAAAGATACAGCCTGGCCAAAGTTAATGCA
>JBGCDE010000174.1:0-4214 GCA_045105115.1 Pseudomonadales bacterium
CCCGGTACACATTGCCATTGATTGCGACAGCTACACCGTTGGCTATTGATTCCTTAAAGCCCGGGTAGCGTTCGCTGAGCTTTCGAAATAACTCCCGAATGCTGTGCGCTTCAACAGTAACTTCAGACTGATTGCCAAGCACGGCCCTGAGCGGGCCGCTTAGCTGAACTTCCATTAATCCTCGGCTTCCAAAGCAGCGAGGATTCTCGGTGGCGACATAGGTACATGAGTCATACGCACACCTACGGCATTCGATACTGCATTACCAACGGCCGCCAGTGGTGGCACGATGGGTGTTTCGCCAACACCGCGCACCCCATAAGGATGGTTAGGGTTGGGGATCTCAAGAATTTGCGTATCAATGAAGGGAAGGTCGGAACACACCGGAATTCGGTAATCCAGGAACCCGGGGTTTTGTAAGCGTCCGTCTTCGCCGTAGATGTATTCTTCATTCAATGCCCAACCAATGCCTTGTGCTGCACCGCCCTGGAACTGACCTTCTACATAATCAGGGTGGATGGCTTTACCAGCGTCTTGAATGACGGTGTAGCGAATCACGCGGGTAGAGCCTGTTTCCGGATCAACTTCCACGTCACAGATATGGCTGCCAAAGGAAACGCCGGCACCATCGGCCACAAATTCATTGTGACCCGCAATCGGACCGCCAGTGTTTTCTGTATTGGCGGCAATCTCTGCCAGCGATAATGGCTGGAGATTGCTGTGTTGCTCACCTATTGCAACAGCATGGCCATCTTGCCATTCAATGTCTTCAACTGGAATTTCCCAAGCTGTAGCTGCACGTTGCTTCAACACTTCTTTGGTGCGGCGCGCGGCGATAATAGCGGCCATGCCCGAAGCAAAAGTGCCGCGGCTGCCGTCGGTCATATCGTTGTGGGCCAATGCGGCCGTATCACCAATATGGGTGCGCACCTGATTGTAGGTTATACCTAATTCCTCGGCGCAGATCATCGACAGAGAGGAGCGCGAGCCACCTACATCAATCGTACCTACGCTCAAGTTAACCGTGCCATCCGCCGCAACGTTGATCGTACAGCTGGTTTGCCCACCAAAGTTAAACCAGAAACCACAGGCAACTCCGCGCCCCTGGTTCTTTTTCAGCTTTGCGCGCATATGCGGATGATTTTTAACAGCGTCTAAAGTCGGCCCGATGCCAATGGGTCCGTAAGTAGGACCGTAAGAGGCGCGCGTACCCTCTTTCGCTGCATTCAAAATACGGAAGTCAACAGGGTCCATGCCCAGCGCGTCAGCTACCAAATCAACAGTGCTTTCGGTCGCAAACGATGCCATCGGGGCAGATGGTGCGCGGTAAGCCGCCACTTTTGGTCGGTTACATACCACTTCATAGCCAACTGTTTTGACGTTTTCCAGGTCGTAACACGCGAATGATGTCATTGCTCCTATAACAGCCCAGGCGCCAGGAAATGCCCCACCTTGATATCGACACTCAGAAGTAGCTGCAACAATTCGACCGTCTTTTGTCGCGCCAATTTTCACATCAATGGAGGTGGAGGAGGTTGGGCCACTGGCGCGAAATACTTCCTCTCGACTCATCACCAATTTAACGGGGCGGTTTGCCTTTCTGGACAATGCCAGAGCGATAGGCTCCATCCAGATATGAGTTTTGCCACCAAACCCACCACCAATCTCGGAGGCGGTAACTTTCAACTTGGACATATCCAGGCCAAGCAATTGCGCACACCAGTTGCGATAGGCAAAGTGTCCTTGGGTTGTTACCCAAAGCTCGCCAGAACCATCAGGGCTCATGCTTGCCAAACACGCATGCGGCTCGATATAGCCTTGATGTGATTGCTCGGTCTTAAAGCTCTTTTCGATGATTACATCCGCTTTGGCAAAACCGGCTTCAACATCGCCATGGCCAAATTGACTGCGCATGGATATGTTGGACGCTTTTTCAGGAGAGGGTTCAACACCGACAGTGCGCACCCAGTCATGAATAACTGGTGCATCGTCTTGCATGGCAGCATCAACGTCAGTGACGTGCGGTAGAATTTTGTAATCTACTTTGATCAACTTAAGCGCTTTTCTTGCTGTGCTGGCATCCACTGCGGCAATCGCTGCAATCGCATGGCCGTCATACAAAGCACGTCCGCGCGCCATGCAGTTCTCAAGCATGCTCAACAAATCGCGATTGCCATTGGTGTGATCGGGCAGGTCTTTGCTGGTAATGACAGCTTTAACGCCTTTAAGCTTTTCCGCTTTTGATGTATCAATTTTCTTTATCTTGGCGTGCGCATGCGGAGAGCGCAGAATTACGCCAACCAATTGGCCAGGTGCCACGGCGTCTGCACCGTACTTGGCGCGCCCGGTGACCTTGTCCATGCCATCCTGGCGTCGTACGCGTTCGCCGATAACCTTGAATTTCTGATTAGTGAAACTGGTAGAATCTGTCATTGTGTTATCCGTGTAGTAAACCTTGATATTGAGCAGCTAAGTGGCTAAACGAGCACTACTTGCTTTTCTTCTTGCTCTTTTTTCTAAGGTCTTTTGCAGTCGCCTGTACGGCGCGAACAATTTTGTCGTAACCGGTGCAGCGGCATAAATTACCGGCTAAGCCATAGCGAATTTCTTCTTCGGTAGGGTCGGGGTTGCGCTCTAACAAAACTTTAGCTGCAACCAGAAAGCCTGGCGTACAGATGCCGCACTGCAATGCCGCGTGCTTGATAAAGTTCTCTTGTAACGGGTGCAGCTTGTCGCCGTCGGCTAAACCTTCAACGGTTCCAATTTGCTTGCCATTGGCTTCAACACCTAATACCAGGCAAGAGCAGACCAAACGGCCATCTAATGTGATGCTGCAGGCACCGCAGTCGCCTGTGCCGCAGCCTTCTTTAACGCCGGTCAGGCCAACGCGGTTACGCAATGAATCAAGCAATGATTCATCATTGGGGCAGGCAAACTGAACTGCGTCACCATTAATTGTGGTTGTTACATGGGCTCCGCTCATCGTTTACCTCCTGCGCGTTCAAATGCAATCAAAGCAGCGCGGCGCCCTAATACGCCAGCTACTTTGGTTCGATAGTGTATGGTGCCGCGCTTGTCATCAATGGGATTACAAGCGGCAGAACATGCGACGGCTAGCTTTTCCAGCGCGGCGTCATCCAGCTTGGTGCCAATGATGGCATCGGCTGCGTCCTTAACAAGCAAGGCAGTCGGTGCCACGGCACCGAGTGCCACCCGCGCCGTTTTAACAACACCTCTGGAAACGCTCAGATTTACGGCAGCGCCAACAACGGCAATATCCATTTCTGTGCGCGGTATAAAGCGCAAATAGGCGTCACCCGAATTGCGGTCACGCTTTGGAAGTTTGATGGCTTCAATGATTTCTGATTTCGCCAGCGACGTGCTGCCTGGTCCAGTAACAACTTTTTCAACCGCGACAGTGCGGCGTTTGTCCTTACCAACCACAACCACTTTTGCGCCAGCTGCAATCAGAGCAGGTACGGTATCGGCCGCCGGTGAGGCATTGCATAAATTACCAACGATCGTACAGCGCCCTTGCACCTGGTCGCTGCCAATAAGTTGTGCTGCTTCAACCACGCCAGGCCATAGCTTGCCAAGCGCTTTATGCTCGCCAATCTCGACGCCGGGCACCGCAGCACCGATAGTAAATCCAGCGCTGCTGCCGTTGATCTCGCGCATCTTTTCGATGTGTTTGATATCAACCAGCAAGTCGGGCTCAAGCATGCCGGCTTTCATGCGTACCAGCAAATCAGTGCCACCGGCCAGAACCAGGGCTTTGCCTTTTTCTGCGGCCAATAGCGTTGCTGCTGCCTTGGTATTAGTGGGTGCTTCGTATCTCATTGCAGTGAATGCTCTCCCTTGTATTTAGATCAGCAGCTTAGCGGTCATCAAGCGCGCTGAAAAGGGTTTTTTTAACAGCGGAGCAATTACCGGCTGAAGGTTAAATGCTTTCTACGTTCAGGCTATCTTCGGTCAGTCTGAGCGGGTAGGCAGATGCAGGCAAGCAGCGTTATTTCAGGTTTCAATTCACGATTCAAGACACGATTCAAGATTTAGTTAGCCCGCGCACTTAGAGCCAGCTTTTCATCAGTTTTCAGCGCCCGAATTTCGCCCGCTTGCAAACTTGGGTCCAGTTGCACGCGGCCAACGGCGCTGCGATGCAAAGCCAGCACCGGATTATCGAAACGCCCAAACATTCGCTTAATCTGATGGTA
>JBGCDE010000175.1:0-17401 GCA_045105115.1 Pseudomonadales bacterium
AACGCGCTGTATGTTATGGGCGTATGGGTTGTTCAACCCAGGAATTTGGCACGCTTTGTCAGTGGCTAACGCAAGTAATCAATATATTGACCGGCAATCTGGACGAGCCCGGCGGCATGATGCTCACCAGTCCAGCCGTGGATATGATTGGCGGATCAAATGGCGGTGGTTTCGGCAAGCCGGGGCATTTCAACCGGCATCAAAGTCGGGTAAGCGGTTTGCCCGAATTTGGCGGCGAGTTACCAGCCAGTTGCATGGCTGAAGAAATCACAACACCTGGCGAAGGGCAGATCAAGTTAATGATCACATCAGCTGGCAATCCTGTGCTATCTACGCCGTCAGGACATACGCTGGCTTCTGCTCTCGAGCAATTGGATTTTATGCTGAGCATTGATTTGTACATCAATGAAACAACTCAATACGCTGATGTTATTTTGCCGCCAACGTCGCCACTCGAACACGATCACTACGACCTGATTTTTCATCATTTCGCGGTGCGAAATACCAGCAAGTATTCTGCACCAGTATTTGAAAAACCCGAAAGCAGCTTACATGACTGGGAAATTTTTACCCAACTAGGCAAGCGACTCGGCAAGGTTCTGGACAAGAAACCCAAGCCTAGCTTGCCGCCCGATCAACTGGTTGATATGGGTCTTCAAATTGGGCAGTATGAATTGACTCTCGATATGCTGAAGGAAAAACCGGAAGGCATTGATTTGGGGCCACTGCAGTCTTGCATGCCTGAGCGATTGTTTACGGAAAACAAACGTATTAAATGCTTGCCTGAACCACTACCCGCTGAATTGCAGCGTCTCGCCAATAGCTTATCGAAAACGGAAGATTCCTTATTGATGATTGGTCGGCGTCATGTTCGCAACAACAATTCATGGATGCATCAGTATCATCGACTGATCAAAGGCGCGAATCGTTGCACTCTACTGATCAATCCAGATGATGCAAAAAATCAGGGTGTAGCCGACGGCGACACGGTTACGTTGGAAAATGAAGCGGGCAGTATCACACTACCGATTGAGCTCAGCGACAGCATGATGCCGGGTGTTGTCTGCATGCCACATGGCTTCGGACACAACGCTGAGAACAGCCGGGTAAGCACCGCTACCGATAATGCAGGTGTGAGCATGAACGATGTAATACCGACCAACGCGTATGACCCGTTGTCAGGCAACGCCGCTGTAAACGGTGTACCTGTTAGTTTAAGTAGAGCGTAATTTTAGCTAACGCAATCGCTAGCGACGAACTTTAAAATCAGACTGCTTGATATCCCAGGTACTGGAACCTACACCGGTCTCACGCAGTTTGTATTTTTGGACCTTATTTGTTGGTGTGTAGGGCAGTTCATCGACGAAGTCCATATAGCGCGGTACAAAATAATAGGGGGCATTGTCATTTACAAAATCGCACAACTGCTCCGCAGTCATTGACTCACCCTCTTTCACCACAACATCCACTTTCAATTCGTGCTCTGACTCCACTTCCGCTGACTCAATACCGTAGGCAGCTACATCCGCAACGCCTGGAAAACGACGAAATACGCTTTCCACTTCCAGGGTGGAAATATTTCTACCACCATAACGCACAGCGTCTTTTTTACGGTCAACAAAAAAATAGGCGCCTGTTGTTGGATCTTGCCTGGCCATGTCGCCAGTTAGGTACCAATCACCGCGATACGCGTTGGCGGTTGCTTCCGGATTATCGAAATACCCATTGAATAACAGGTGTGGTTCTTTAGGCTTAATACAAATTTCACCAGGAAGGCCTGGCTCTACTTCATTACCGTCGTCGTCACAGAGCTTCAGTTCAACATCGGGCGGTGGAAAACCGAGAGAGTAAACTGGCACGTCATCACGTGCCTCGGGCTGCGTGGTGATCAACTGTGACTCGCTCTGACCTAAGCCTACTCGGCACAACTCCAGATCAAAGCGCTGCTCAAATTTCTTCCACAAATCAGGCGGGAACGGTACCAACATTGCTTTTCGCAAAGTGGTCTTTGCATCATCTTCATGCTCTGGCTGGTTCCAAAGAAACACCCCCATGGCACCAATCAGAAACGTTTGGGTCGCCTGGAACAATTCAATGCGCTCCCAAAAGTTAGTTACCGAGAACCGTGGCTCAATAACACAGGGAATACCTTCCAGTAGTGCGCGATAGATTGCGGTAATCCACGCGCCCGTATTGAACAAGGGCATGGCACAGTAAATCACGTCGCCTTTACGCGTTTCGAAAATAATTGACGCGCCCTGAAATATCGCACGAATCCAACCGTTGTAGTTTTGCATAACCCCCTTGGATTTACCGGTGGTACCAGACGTCCACAAGATTGCACAGTCGTCACCGTAGTGTTGCTCGCTGTAATCAGACTGTAGCGGCGAGTGATCTGAAAGGGCCGCATAATCGTGCATGTCAATGGCGGCGTCGGCACTAGTGTCGTTGATGCATATCCATATCGGAATATCCAACTGGCTTCTAATTTCTTGCATACGCTGACTGTATTCTGTGTCGGTCACAAACACTTTACAGCGTGAGCGTTGCACAGAATCCAACAACCAATCGCCTTTGTAGTCAGTATTGATTGGCACCCATACCGCGCCCAGCTTGTTGGCAGCCAAGGTCAGTAAAACGAATTCAGGCCGGTTACCGGCACAAAGACCCATGCGATCACCGCGACCCAAACCAAGTTTAGCCAAGCCGGATGCCAGCCGGTTAGTCAACTCTTCAGCTTCGGCAAACGTAACACGCATGTCTTCATTAACAAGAAATTCGGTATTACCGTTACTTTCTGCCTGCATGCGCAGAATTTTAGGAAAGATCCTCAGATCAGTGTCGCTTAGGTCTGGCTTGTACATAGCGGATGCTCTTATGATTGGCTATTGTTAGTTTACTCCGCGAAGTTGCGGTCGTGTACAGTCTTGCGATGATTTAACGGCAGCCCATGAAACCACTGTTTTTAGCCAAGCTCCTGGCTTTTCTACTGATGATTGTATCTTTCCTTGCGCAAGCACAGCTTGAAATCGCGCCCATTGTTTCAGGCCAGGATGAGGAAGAACCAACGGAGAGCATCTACAAATTCAAGGAAAGCCCTGTTAATGCGCTCAAAGTACTCGAGCAACTTCAATCCGAGTTTGATGTAAAGGTTAGCGACGATGAACGCTCTTTGTTTGATGACGCCAGTGATGGACGCCTGGATAGCTGGTCACTTGCAGAAGCAGCTCTGCTGGCCTCCGGGGTTGACGACCGTGGTGAACGCGAACGTTATCTGACACAATTAGCTCAACTTAGTACGTCTGCCAAACGAGCCATGAAAGAGGGCTCGGAACAAGCTATAGGCGAACAGCTACTTCACTGGATACACGAAAGGCCACTGAGATCTGGTTATGTTGCAGAGCAATCATTGCTATCAACCGTATTGGATAAAGGCACGTATAACTGTGTATCTTCAGCTGTATTTTACACCTTACTAGGCAGCGAACTCGGACTTGATGTGCGTGGCGTGGAGGTACCGGACCATGCATTCGCAAAAGTCTTTATTGCCGGTAAAGGCATTGATGTTGAAACAACCACCGAATATGGCTACCACCCTGCGCGCTCACGAGTCGCCGCCGCCAAGTTTGCCGAGCGTACCGGTTTTGCCTATATCCCGGTGTCGCGCTCGCACCTTAGAAGAGAAACATCACTACTGGGCTTGATTGCACTGATCTACTATAACCGTGGTGTCGAATTTAGTGACCGAGAAGAACACTTTACCGCCCTACTCTATTATTTTCGAGCACTTAGTTTGGACAAAGAAGCCGCCTCTGCTATCAAGAATGCGCTGGCTTCGATTTCAAATTTGGGTTTACGCCTGGCCAACACCAAAGACTTTGAAGGTGGGCTTAGGGTATTGGATGCTGGATTGAGTCTAGCGCCCGATGACAGAAGCTTGCGGCACAACAAAAAAGCATTGTGGCAAATGCAGATTAACGACACGAAAGATACGGCTAGTCGCGAAGAGCTTATTGCAATGATTCGCAAGGCTGATGCGGCAATGCCAAAAGCGAGATTTTCACAGCAATTAGTGCACACCATGATTCAGCCTGCAGAGCAGCTCGCGAAAAGCGGTAACTGGGCGGAATCTGTTAAAGAATATGCAAACGTCAGAAAAGAATTTCCAAACAACTCCATTTTGAAACAAAACGAAGTGGCCACCTGGCACCAGTGGGCAAATCACTATCTTGAGAAAAAAAATTGGGCCGAGGCCTTAAACGTCTACGAAAAAGCGCTGCAACAGCGACCTACAACAAGTAGCTACCAGCAAAATATCGCATTTGCGAGCCAACAGATGCTCAGCGAACTTAGCTTACCAAACCCGGCTACAAAAGCAGCGTCAGAAGCTTTACTAGCGCAATTTCCCGGCAGCAGAAAACTTCAAGACTCAGTCTCAAATCGATACAGGCGTGAAATATCGAACCTCATTGATTCGAGAAAATTCGAATCGGCTACGGCCTTAGCGAAGGAACTGGCAACCCTGATCAACAAGCCTTCGGTTACGCGCAAACCAATCCGTTTTGCGTACGATGCATGGGGGCACGAATTGCTTGAGGGTGGGCAATTCGAACGGGCGACCGCGGTGTATGCCGAGAGCCTGCAAGCTCTACCCGGCGACTCGCACCTTAAGAGTAATGCCATTGCAACCTGGCACGCCTGGGCAAAGCCCCACTTGAACAAGCGGGGCTGCGAACAGGCAATTGATATCTACGAGCGTGGACTTCAGGCCATTCCCAATACGGGTTTGTTCAAACAGAACATCAAGTACTGCATGCAACAACTCGCACAATAAGCAAAAGGCCCAATCAAGGAGCCCATTGCCAGCCAAGGCTAAGAGTCCAGTCGGTTTCCATTTGCGGACCATCCAGTCGCTGGGAGATGGGCGCTGCCCATTCCAACGCGAGGCGATGCTTACTACCCGGACGCAACCTATTGATACCTACCGACCCCTCCAGTCGCTCTACGCCATGGTTATCAGGATCAGCAGTTTGTACGGGCGCGACGATCATTCGGTCGATACCATTAATATTGTCGCGGTCAAAATATTCCAGACGCGCACTCAAGCTAATGGATTGACTGAGTCGATAGCTGCTCCACGCACTGAGACGGAGCTCATCGCCCAAAGAATACCCTTCATCATTGTCACCCATTCGAAACTTCGAGCGCCATTGCGCGCCCCAACCCCAACGTTCACCCCGATCGGCATAGGTTAAGCCCAACATGGGGTCGTAGGTACCCGAACCTAACTGCATAGGGTAGGGTAGCCTTGGTGACGGCGTGGTGCCCATTGGCGTGAGAATAGTGTCGGTTTCTTTTATGTCGCCGGTAGGAAATGACCAACCCGCGGTAAGATGCAAAACCGAGTTCAACCTGACCAAAGCAGACAGACTGGTATCACCAAAACCACTGGTTTCAGTGGTAAACGTACCCAGCGGCGTGCTGCCCACCGGGCCCATAAAGGTGATGTGGTCCATCTCACGCTCTACGTAGCTTCCCATCAACATCAGCGTGATGTGATCATTTGGGGCGTACATAGCACCAAGCATATGCATCTCCATCGTCATTTCCAGTGGCACAACTCTCAGGAACGGTGGCTGCATGGGCGGGTTGGCGAAGCGGTTTTCTACTGTTGTGACAATCTGCTCAGGCGACAGGCTTTCGCTGCCATCGCGGTTGCCCTTCATCGCCATGTGCATATAACGATAGGAAAACATGAACTCACCTTGATGGTGAACATGGTCGCCCATCACAGCAATCGGTGCGTGTGAGTCAGGTCGGGTCAGGTTATCGGCGTGGCCGTGGGCTGCTGCGAGCAAACCTAATAGACATACAAGCCGTGTTACCGCAGAAGCGATTAGTTTACGGGAAAGCATTGCTTACTCCTCGTTTCAACAAGTCATAGGGAGACATTTACCCTCGGAGTAAATGTCGATGGACTAGCTTGTTGCCGAGGGTGGTGCTCGCGCTTGCTGCGAAGAGAGGCGTTGAAGAACAAAAAACTGTTTCGAATAGAGAGCTTGCTGGTCGCTTAGCAAATCATCAGCTAGCGATGGTGCTGTCCAAGTGTGTATCGCAAGGTCCGACGGGGCGACTGCCCCAAACGGGCAATCAGCACGCCATTGACCATGTTCCATGCCCGCATTTTCAGGCTGGGATTGTAGATGGTGACCGCCGTGGTGCTGATGCTCATTGTTTTGCATCGAATGCTGCGGATGCAAAATACTCATCAATTCTGGCGAAAGCCCTGTAGGGCAAAGCTTGATAAGTTGTCCTGTAGACACTGCGGCAGGCATAAACCCTGCAGGAACTATCGCCTGCAGCGTAAACGCAAACAACACCATCGCATGCACCCATCTTTGATGACGATGCAAACTGCTGTTAGCGTGTGTTGGACGGCGTATGGAATACACGTTGATAGATGGGAACTGCTAGAATCCACACATTATCTCATTAGTGCAGACGCAAAGCGATCCCCGAATGGACGATACACTACACAGTGGAAGCAAGCTTTCAGAACACGAAGTGCTGCGGTACAGTCGACATCTGCAACTTCCACAAGTGGGTGCTACAGGCCAATTGCGACTGAAGTCCGCACATGCTGTAGTCGTTGGTTGCGGTGGGCTTGGCGCACCGGTGGCCCAGTATCTTGCTGCAGCTGGGGTTGGCTGTTTAACACTTATAGATGGTGACGTAGTTGAGCTCAGCAACTTGCAACGTCAGGTTACGTTCAGCGAGCAAGACATTGGCTTGCCAAAAAGCGAACAAACACAAAAACGCTTGCAGGCACTGAACAGTGACATTGACATAAGTGCCGTATCGCAGCACCTCAATGTGGATAACGCAGAAGCTCTAATTGCGTCAGCGGATATCGTTCTGGATTGCACTGACAATTTTGCTGCACGATATCTGATTAACGATGTGTGCAAGCTAAAGCAGCTACCGTGGGCTTATGCCAGCATTCACCAATTCAGTGGGCAAATGGCATTGTTCGAAGCGCAAGGCCCTTGCTTTCGTTGCCTGTTTCCACAACCGCCTGCAAACGTTCAAAACTGCAGCGCTGCCGGGGTGCTCGGCGTTCTGCCTGGCATACTTGGCACTTTACAAGCCGCTGAAGCCTTAAAGTATTTACTTGGCATGCCGCTCAGTCTTGCGAGCAAGTTGATGATGGTAGAAGTCACTGACATGCTATTCCAGAGTTTTTCCTTAACACAGAGTGATGATTGTGTTAGCTGTGCCGGGCTTGAGCATCTGAACAAGCACAGTGAGTTTTACAACGCTCAGTGTGGCCAAGACTCAATGAGCGTTTCAACGACCGAGATTCCTGCAGCGCAATTTCTTGAAACCGCGGCTGATGACTCAAATGCTCTGCTCATAGATGTGCGAAATCCCACCGAGCATGCCGCGTTCAATCTTGGCGGAACGAACGTTCCGCTGGATCAACTATCTGACTGGCTTGAAACTAAAGATCGCGATCAGCCACTGCTTTTTTATTGCCAGATCGGTGCGCGAAGCAATAAAGCGTGTGAGCGCGCGACCGAGCTCGGCTTTTCCTCAAAAAACCTTCGCGGCGGAATAAACGCCTATCTTGCTGACAAGCTATAAGCCTTGCGTCGCCATTTACAATACGGCATACACTTCATAGCCAACCCCATCTTCCGTTGGTCGACCTACGCCCACCGCCTGTACAGCATTTAGCCACACATAGCGTGAGTCACCGGTTTCAAACAGCGGCGCGGTGCGAATTTCCATCTGGCCATCGTTATTGGTGATAACGCCCTGATAGGTCATCAGAATGGACGCATCGTCGTCAGTTCGCAGCAATATGCGTACATCTGCTTTGATCGTGCCGTCTTCACGCACAGTGGCCCATTCTCCGCCTGGTGATGCCTCGATAATGCCCTTCAGCTTTGGCCCGTCAAAGGTGCCGCCGGTCACCCCGAGGATCAAGCGAGTACCCTGCGGGCCGCCTTTTATCGCAATTGGATTACCGGTAATTGCTTCCATTTTGAAAAGACGTTCTACTGGAAGTGTTTCGCTGTCTTGCATTGGGTCTATCCTTTAGGTCCATTGTTTGCATGCTGGAGCATAAATGCTCTTGCGCGGGAATGTTGCGGCTAGTTTAACGGCATTTCTGCACGCACGGACAGGTATAACATTGGTTACATACGACGTAAAATTGAGTGTTTGATGCTCGCGCAGGAAATACCTTGAAACAAGTGTACGCAGTTTGTCTGGTAGCGACTATTAGCGCCTGTGGCGGTGGTGGTGGCGGTGATAGCACGCCAACACCAGTACCTCCAATGCCGGATCCATGCGACGCCAGTATCACGGGTGTTATCTGGGAAGACATCAACGCCAATGGTATACGCGACAACAATGAAGCCAATTTGAGCGGCGTGATTGTCAGCTTGCTCGACGCAAATGATTCAGAGCTTAGCAACACTACCAGTACAGCGACTGGTTACCAATTTAGTGATCTGTGCGCGGCCAATTATCGAGTTTTGGTAAGTCCTGCCGGCAATCAAACCGTGTCACCACAAAACGCAGGTACAGATGATGCTATTGATAGCGACATCGAAGCGACCACTGCGCAGACTGCTTTACTCAGCCTGGCGCAAAGCCAAGCAATCATTGATACCGACGCCGGATTGTTCGATCCTCAAACTCGCGACAGCGACAATGATGGCGTTGTCGATATTAACGATGCCTTCCCAAATGACCCAGCTGAGTCAGTAGATACAGATGGGGATGGTACTGGCGATAACAGTGACACCTTTCCCTCAGACCCGACAGAACAGGCCGACACCGACAATGATGGTACTGGCGATAATGCCGATGCTTTTCCCATGGACCCGGACGAGCAATCTGATGCCGATAACGACGGCACCGGGGATAACGCGGACGTATTCCCAGCCGATCCGGCTGAGCAATCCGATTCGGACAATGACGGTACTGGTGACAACGGTGACGCATTCCCGAACGACCCGGCTGAGCAATCGGATTCGGACAACGACGGCACAGGAGACAACGCCGACGCATTTCCAAATGACCCTGCTGAACAAACGGATAGTGACGGCGACGGTACCGGCGACAATGGCGACGCCTTTCCGAACGACCCGGCCGAGCAGCTGGACTCGGACAACGATGGCGTAGGTGATAACGCTGACCCATCACCACTGCCGTTAGCGCAGGGCACCATGCCGCAAACGTTTTCTGCGATGTTTACGGCGGGTGACAGTTTTACAACCAATCGCCCCCTGTCTAATTGGGGAGACTTTTACGCCCGCAAGATTGCGACCTCACTTAGTCTCACGCTGAACAATCAAGCACAAAGCGGCTGGGTTCTGGAAGAAATCTTAAATGGTCGAGGTGCTATTAATCAGCTAAATGGCTTGTATGGAGTACCCAGAGCCGCCGACCCCAATGCACTTCATATTGTGTATGGCGGCTACAACGATGTTTTCTTCCGAAATGGGCCCTCTCCGGACCCATTCGAATATGACGTAGTTACAGAATCTGCTGAGAGCTTGCGGTCAATTTTACTTGAAATAGCCAATGCTGGAGGTCGATTTGTGGTTGTGCCTCTTCTGATGGACTACGGCAAACAACCATCCAGCGACGCCGATAGCATTCGACCGCAGCTACGCCAGCGCACCATCGATTTCAATAGTGCTGCAGTAACCGTTGTTAGTGATGTAATCATGGCAACCGATATGACCGTCTTGACCTATGATGTCTTCACCGACGTTGAAGACATCTACGCAAACCCTGCTTTGAACGGTTTCACCAATCTAACGACATCTTGTTTCGACACACGTCCTAACTGCGTTGGGGTTTTCTGGTGGGATGATGCACACCCCGGTGACGATGTGCACCAAATTATCGCCGACGGTATTTTGCAGCTACTGCTGGACAATAGTTAAATCAGGATACGCCCCGTTACTAAAGAAGAGTTACTCAAAAAGCAGCTATTTAGAAAACACTTTCTTCAGTAGCTCGGTAGTACGCTCTGCAGGATTAGCGCGTATCGCCGCTTCTTCTTTGGCAAGATAGTGAAAGATCCCATCCAGACTTTTGTCTACCGTGTGCTCAGTAAGATTGGCTTTCACATCCGGCACGAAAGGAATGCTTTCGTATTCACTCATAATATCGTCAAAGCGTTTTACAGCACCGGCTTGATTCAAACTGTCGCCAATCACCGGCCGCACAAGATCGGCAAGCTGACCGCCCATTTTTTCTCTAAAGTACTTTGTGGCCGCATCATTTTCACCGCCGTAGATCGCTCTTGCATCGTCAATACTCATACTCGCAATAGAATCCCAGAACAGCGCCTTTGCTTTGGGTGTTGCAATTTCGGCCGCTTCGTTCATTTTGTTCTCAAGATCTGTTAGCTCATCGGCCATACCCACCTTGTCCAACCACTTTTTAGCCGTTTGTAACTCATCGGGCAACGCTATGCGAATAGCATCATCCGCTGAAAAGCCACCGCTTGCACCGAGCTGGCTAACTACATTTCCAGTGCCAACTTTCAGCGCATCTTTCAGACCGGCGCCGATATCACCCACCGACAGCTCACCAATCGCCTCGGTTGGTGACGCGCCCTTGTCTCCCCCTAAAAGAGCCTTACCTTTTTCCCACCAGCTCTCAGAGTGAGCAGATGAAGAAAAGAGTAGTGTCACTGCCAGTATGGCTAGTAGTTGTTTCATAATGTTTCACCGTATGTTGTCTACCCAGTGTCCGGCTTTTATCTCAGTCGCACAACTGGCTTATGTAAAAATCTGTTGCGAGCGTTGCTACAGCGCTTTTAAATACCCATTTTCTTCCAATTCCAATAGTAAAAGTTGCTGAAGCAGAAGTTCTTTTGGCGTATCAGGATGTTCCAAACCAATGCGATGCAAATACGGCTTGGCCTCATCATCATCAGCATCGTGCAATATCGACCTTATAGTGGCCTTCAGTGCACTCATTGGACTGTCCAGCAAGGCCTTAACGTCGCGCAAGCTTGCGCTCAAGGCAATTTCTTCTTCTGTGAAATCACAGCCCAAGGGATAGTCAGGAAATAGACCTTCGGCTTTATACTGTTGATAGATTTTCTGCAAACGTTCTGGTGAGTTCTCAGATTGCGAGTCTGGAATCTGGTAACCAGGCTCAATCTTGCCATCCGTTTTCGCCTGCTCCAGTAATTCTTGCTGAAATCGCGAATCGCTAATGCTGAGCATCAACTTTATTGTTTCACTGTCGGTTTTACCTCTGAGATCTACTGCCCCGTATTCGGTGATAACAATGTCGCGCAAATGCCGAGGCACAGTTGTGTGCCCGTAGTTCACAACGATATTGGAAGACAATGACGAGCCGCTGCCACGGGTGCTGCGAACACAAATTATCGATCGCGCACCAGGCAGCTCATGCGCTTGGGCCACAAAATTATATTGTCCACCCACACCGCTCACTACCTGGCCATTTGCCAGCCCATCTGACACGACCGCTCCTGATAAGGTGACCATCATTGCGGTATTGATAAAACGCGCATGTTGACGTTGCAGCGACTGCAGCTTTGGATTATCCAGCCGATTGATTTGGCGAACGCTGTCCATGCACAGCGTGTGCAATTCATCTTTACCCAAGTCACGAAGCGCCTGATAAAAATCGCGCGGCCCAAGAAAGAAACCGCCGTGCATTACAACGCCGTGTTTCAGTTTTTCACCGGCTACCAGCCCCCAATGATTCAAGAACTCTTGATCTTCTTCTGTGGGCGGCTCAGCGATTAAACCGGCCCTAGCAAGCAGCGTGTTGATATTGGCGCTAATTGGCTCATCTAGCTGACCGCTGTTGACCAGCTGTTGAATTCCGAGGTCATCATATACCTTCCGCTTTAGAACCCCTGCTTTTAATAAGTGCATAAAGCCGTTAACAAACATCTCGCTGCAACCGTACAGCCCTTGTTCAAACGAACTGTTGCCACCTTCGCTGGCCAGCAAGGCTTTATTGCTTTCAATACTGTCGGTTATGCGCTGATAAGCCTCGCTGTTGGTATGGCGAAGAATACAGGCATAGGTCAATGCATCGCTGAGCGAACCGATTCCAATTTGCAAAGTGCCGCCGTCTTTAACAAGCGTGCTGGCATGGAATCCAATCATGTAGTCATCAATCGGTACCGACATATTCGGCGTAGAAAACAGGGTTTTCTGATTCGAAGGACTACGCAACACGGCGTCGAAATAGCTCTCTTCCACCTGCGCCTTGTTTGGCATAAAGGGCAGCTCATCATGTACTTGTGCAATGGCTAATACCCGTCGATTTTCTGCGCGCATCATCGGTAGTAGATCAAGCGTGACGTCGGTGTTGCATGACAGACTCAGTGTGCTCCCATCGTTATGCGTTTGCTCACTGACCAGCTGAACCAATAAATTTGCACCACGAGAAAATATGTCGCGCGCCGCAAAGGTATAGTTAGTGGAAATATAATTGCATTGAACCGGCAGTACTTTTTTCATCGAGCCGGCTTTGATATAGAACTCAGAAACTCTGATATTGTCTGGCAATATACCATTACGTTGTGCAGCGACGTACTTCAGCTCTTCATAATCGCCATATACACGATCGGTAAACGGTTTCAGAAACCGAATTTCAATATCACTCTGGGCTGTCGGTCGCTCAAGTGACAGCGCCGTCAGAATTTGTAACTTGATATCCGGATTCGCAACAGCTCGCTGATAGAACGCATTGAGCAATTGATTAGGCTTGCCCAAACCTAGCGGGGTTGCAATATTAAGCTCATTGCCCAACACGCTAATCGCGTAATCAACGCACGCCTCTACATCAGAAAAATCCAAACCACCCTCGCTTCATAGATCAAGACTGGCAGTCGGCGAAAAACAGTATTGCCATATCGTTTAGCACATCAGCGCGTTCCCACTGCAGGAAATGCCCGCAGTCGGGCACTATTAATGGACCCACTCGGTTGGGAAACGCAATCTCACAGCGCTTGGCAAAGTCTTTCGGTACTACCTCGTCGTCAGGTCCATACAATACCAGAGTAGGTACCTTGACTGTTTGCAATACCAATGGCATTTCAGACATCGGCCGATCGTATGCTTGCTGATAGGGTGCCCAACTCGCGAGCAGGCTTGCCTCGTCGGAAAATGGTTCAGTCATGAAGTCGATGTCTGGCTCGCTGAAACTATAGGCCGACGCCCAGGCTCGATGCTCGTAGAAATCCCGTACATAGCGGCGACGGCGCTCTGGAGTGTCGAGTTCATTGATGGTTTCGCGCCAATCACGTCCTTGGCGAACCCGATACTCACCGTTTGGATGATCATCAAGCGGGTCGAATGGCATGCCACGCTCGCTATACCAATCAACTTGATCAACAATCATCGGCGGCACCGTATTGAACGTTATCAGTTTACTGACAAACCCATCGTACCGATTGGCCAGGTCATAGCTAACAGCGCCACCCACGTCACCGGCAATTACCCCACATTGCTGATGCCCTAGCACGTCATGCATCAATGCGTAGCAATCTCTTGAGTAGAACACCAGGTCGTACTCGTCCTGAGCAGATATGGCCGAGTCACCATAGCCGCGCAAATCAGGAGCCACTACTTCAAACCCTGCATCAACCAGAGCCGCAACATTGCGCCACCAAATGCGCTTGGTTTCCGGGTAACCATGCAATAACAGTATTGGATAGCCACCTATTCCCTCTCTTAAATAGGCTATTTCGAGACCATTAACCTCGCTTCTATGCACGGTAAACGCATCTGCGGCGGGGGTTTTTGGCTGTGGTGGGCGGTGTTTTAGCGAATAGGGTTTGATCATCTGGTCTTGTTTCCAAGCGTGGGTAGACCTAAATAGTACGTGATTGGTAGCACCGTTCGGCATTAAAGATCTGACGGACGCGAGTCAGTTCTATATACTCGCGTCCCGTTTATGACCCCTGCAGGCAACAGCATGCCGTCTTTTTCCGAGTTATCCCTGTCAAAACCGGTTTTGGCCGCACTAGACCGGATTGGCTACGAGCAACCGTCACCCATTCAGGCAGCCAGCATCCCGCATTTATTAGAGGGAAAAGACCTGTTGGGCACAGCTCAGACTGGCACCGGTAAAACGGCAGCATTTGCGCTACCTATATTGTCTAAAATCGATATCAAGAACGCACAACCTCAAGCGCTGGTTTTAGCGCCAACTCGAGAGCTTGCAATACAGGTTGCTGAGGCATTTAAGACCTACGCAGGCGATATGAAGGGATTTCATGTGCTTCCTATCTATGGCGGCCAGGATATTGGCGGCCAACTCCAGAAGCTGCGGCGCGGCGTGCATGTGATAGTCGGCACTCCTGGTCGAGTCATGGATCACCTGCGCCGAAAGTCCTTGAAGCTGGACGCACTTAAAACCGTCGTTTTGGATGAAGGCGACGAGATGCTGCGCATGGGCTTCATTGATGATGTGACCTGGATTTTGGAACACACGCCGGATGAGCGCCAGGTGGCCCTTTTTTCAGCAACCATGCCCAAACCAATCCGCAAGATTGCCGATACTTATCTGAACGATCCGGCAGAGATCAAAATCGAAGGCAAGGCAACAACGGTAGCCAGTATCGAGCAGGTTTACTGGTCGGTCAGCGGTGTTAATAAACTCGATGCCTTAACGCGTATTCTGGAAGTTGAGGACTTCGACGGGGTGATTTTATTCGTACGCACAAAAACTCTGACGGTTGAGGTAGCGGACAAACTGGAAGCCCGCGGCTACAGCGCAGCGGCGATAAATGGCGATATGAGCCAGCAGCTTCGAGAACGCACCATCAGTCATTTAAAAGACGGCAAAGTCGATATTCTGGTTGCCACCGATGTTGCCGCCAGAGGCATTGATGTAGCCCGCATAAGCCATGTAGTTAACTACGACATTCCGTATGACACGGAAGCGTATGTACACCGCATTGGTCGCACCGGTCGTGCAGGGCGAAGCGGTAAAGCCATATTGTTTGTGGCTCCACGCGAACGCCGCCTGCTACGCGCCATAGAAAAAGCAACTCGGCAATCGATCACCGCGATGGAACTGCCCAGCAAAGAGCAGGTGAATCAGAAGCGCAGCGAACAATTTAAGGCCACAATCACCGAAACCTTGCAGTCGCAGAAATTGGAGTTCTTCCATAATATCGTCGAAGAATATCTGACTGAATCCAGTGCAAGTGCTGAAGACCTTGCTGCAGCTCTTGCGTACATGGCGCAAAAAGGCAAACCGCTAATTGTCAGTGAAGGGCGCTCTCGCTCAACTGAAAAGAAAACCGAGAAGAGAAACGAGAGAGGAGCCGACAAGCGAGGTGACAAGCAGCGCGAACCATCTGACGGTCGACGCGAACCGCGGCATAAGAAAGAACCAAGAGAGCCGCGCAAGGCAAAGAAAATTATTGATGAGACTGGCGCCGAAGTTGAAATGGAAAGCTTTCGCTTAGCCGTTGGTTATCAACATGAGGTGAGCCCTGGCGATATAGTGGGTGCTATAGCGAACGAAGCCGGTGTCGATTCTGAATATATAGGCAGAATAGAATTGTTTGATGACTATTCCACCGTAGACCTACCTACAGGTATGCCCAAGGAAACCTTTCAACACCTGAAGAAAGTTAGAGTCAGGCAAGTACCGCTGGCAATAGAGCGAACAGCAGCTGAACCAAAAAGCAAGAAACCGCATAAAAAGAAGCGCAAAGATGACCCCAGTGGCGCAAAATCCAAAGCGAAAAGCAAAAAGAAGCCAACACGGGATAAGAAAAAAGCCAGCCCCAAGAAAAAACCGGCTAAACCTGACTAAACCTGAAGGGAAGCGATAGATTTTTCGCAGTTATGTCCTCTTATTGAATTGTCAGGCGTAAATCTTCGTAACAGCTGCATCGCAGACATTCGCTGATGTAGTAAGATTTATTTGTGGCGCCATGCCATCTGATCTCATGAAGTACTAAGGGGAGATATGAGACCAAACAACACCAAAACCAAAGCCATGTACGGCATATCCAGAATTGATGACTATGTGCATCGCACCCACGCCTGGCGTGTTAGTTTGTGCCGTCGCGGCAAGCGCCTGGTAAAGAACTTTCCAGACAAGAAGCATGGAGGGAAGAGCATAGCGCTGAAGCTGGCGAAAGAGTATAGGGACAAGTTATTAGTTCAGTTTCCGCCGTTAAGCCGAAAAGAATTTTCTGCAGCACCCAGGCGAAATAACAAAACGGGCATTACCGGGGTATACACCTACGCAAAACGCTTTGAGTTACGCGATGGCACCATCAAGGAATCGTGGTATTGGGAAGCGAATTGGCCGACCGAACGAGGTGAAAGTGCGCACGAGTCGTTTTCAGTGAATGAATACGGCGAGGAAGTGGCCAGGCAAATGGCAATTCGCGCGCGCGAACGTGGCATGCGCGCTCTGAGTGGCGTTTTTTGGGCCTCAGAGCGAGGCGAAACAGAAGAAGAGCTTGAATCTGGCAGCCCGACGGATAGACGCCAGCACGTTGCTTAAGTCGCAAGCACCATAAAGAACGCAAAATGCCATGCCGGGCTTTTAACCCGGCAAGCCTTTGCTCAGCACATCTTCAATAAACTCAGGCCAGGGCGGATAGTCCGCGGGATTCATCAGCGAGTGCATATGTTTTTGCATTCGCTCCGCATCCCATTCACCTTTTAAATGCGCATAGAGAGCGTAAAACACGGACACCCGATAGTTCGCAGCGCAATGCACGTGCAGGCGCTGCCCGGCATGCGCATCCATTGCGGCAACAAACTCTACAAAATCAGTATATTGCGGATTGGCGTAATCCACCGGTATGTAATGGTAAGCTAGTCCTTGTTCATTAATGGCCGCTGTTTCACCAACCACGGCGTACTCGGAATCATCCGGAAGCAAGTTAATGACAGCTTCATAGCCGTGCTCAGACAAACCTTGAATCTGCTCAATGGTCGGCAGACCACTGGTGGTCAACATCGGGCTGATTTCAACAAAATTAAATGCGCCAGTAATGTTCATTCGCCAGCCTTTTTGATGTCGTGTTTCCGACCATTCTACGCCTCTATTCACAGCTGTGCTTTACAACTGTCTACGCTATGAGGCTTATAATGCCTGCCATGAAATACGATACATTGATTACGGTTGAACAAATGCAGGCCTTCACGGGTCCATGTCTCATTGTCGATTGCCGCTTCTCACTGGCCGAGCCGGATCTGGGCGCTGAACTTTTTGCCGAAAGCCATATTGAGGGTGCTCATTTTCTGGATTTGAATCGGGATTTATCAAGCTCGATTACTGCCAGCAGCGGCAGACACCCATTACCGTCTCCCGATAAGCTGGCAAGCAGTTTGCGACGCCTTGGACT
>JBGCDE010000176.1:0-17090 GCA_045105115.1 Pseudomonadales bacterium
GCAATATATGTATTGTCGGCTAAATCCAACGTTAATATCCTGAATCAATGACAGCACGCCTAATTTTGACGTCAGCTATGCTGCATATTTTGGCACATTACTTGAGATTAGCTTGCCAGCGCTGTGCGGCGAGGGAAGACCGGTTTAAACGGACGAGCGGTTACTATTTGTTCAAGGACGCTGATTTTACTTAAGTCGACTAATGGTAGTTCTTGCTTGATTTCTTACGTCAGTTTTTGAAGCCAACAGTAACTGCGCGGATCAACACTTACAAAAATTCAACAATACTCCAACGGCAACACCGTCGTATTCTTAATTTCCTCCATCGCAAACTGCGAACTCACATCATAGATATCAATCTTACTGATCAAGCGCTTGTAAACAGCATCAAAAGCCTGAATAGATGGCACCACAACTTTAAGTTTGTAGTCCACGTCGCCACTCATGCGATAAAACTCGACAATTTCGGGAATTGAATGCACAACGTCTGCAAATTGGCGCAGCCATTCGCTTGTGTGCTGATTGGTGCGGACATTAATGAACACTGTTACCCCTACACCAATTTTCTGTGCATCCAGCAAGGCGACTTTTTTGCGAACAACGCCGGCTGCCTGTAACTTTTGAATGCGACGCCAGCAAGGGTTTTTGGTCAGGTTGACCCGTTCTGCAATATCGGCCAGGGAGAGGTCTGCATCTTCCTGCAGACAAATGAGAATTCCTTTGTCGTATTGGTCTAACATAACGGGCTAATAATAATGATATTATGAGGATAATATCCCATTATAATGGATATATAAGGTAAATATGGAACAAAATTCTCAGCATTGAAGGCTAATATAGTCCTATCAATACGATTTTTAGGCCGCGCAATGATTAAGCAATTTACCAACCACCCAGAAAGCGTCAACGAAACCTATTTCCAACATATGTTCACGGCCCTAAGTTTTTGTGGGCGTTTCAGCCTGGGTGCGCTAGCAGCACTTGTACATGCCTTTTTCCCGTTTCTGTGTGAAAAGACGGGCAGTAAGCTGATCAGTGAGATGCATCAGAGTATGGTGACCCACCGATGTACATCACGTCGGGACTAGGCGCTTAAAACCAGACGCTTAAAACTAGGCGCTTAAACTAGGCCTAGGCGCTTAAACTAGGCGTAATCGCTGGCAGGAACCCATAAACCGTGAAAACCTTGAGGTACCCTGACTGGTAAAGGCACTTTCGCAATTGGCCCTTGCGCAAGGTTTGTGGCATCCATCACCCATAGAGCACTTAGTTTGGTCGCCGCGTCGTAAACATAACTGATTAAATAGCCCTGGTCCTCTGAGCCGTTTTGATCGCCTGCCGAAACGAAAACTGCCTCACCTGGCGCGTACTGATCAGCTACCTCTAATGCCGTTGTTAAGCCAGTTTGCAAGTCATACTTCATATAGCCTTTGGCTGTTTCAGAGGTTAGTTCTCCGAACGGTCGACCATCTACATCCGTAATCAAGCTATACCCATACCGATAGGGCCGCGTCCAATGCGAACGATTAACTTGAGGAAATTCCATAGAGCGTTCAAACAGTCGAGTAACCGAGCTCTTCCCCGAATTTAGATCCAATGTAAAACGGCTCAAGTGCGCAGGGTGGTTAAAGTCGTGTGAATCCTTGACCCACAATTTTTCATAGCGCGCTGCATCGACGTGAATTTGCCCGCCTTCCTGAAACGAGTTCATCACGTGAAAAATGAAACAGCTTGGAATATCAAACCAGCGAACGTCCGCATTGCTGCCTTCTCGGGGCATTACTCCAAACCGGCATGCTGCATCATCATCCCAGCGAAATGGCAAACCATCGCCCGTGATGACCTGAAACCACGAAAATAAAACCTTCGTCTCAAGGAATATTACATAGTCCTTCGTTACTGCAAAGTCGTGCATCATTGCCGGACCATCGGTATCAATGGGCTCTACTTGCAACATGTTGCCGGATGAATCTATTCGCATGTAGGTGACGTAAGGGCGCGTAACGTTATAACCGAAAGCGATCATTTCGCCCGTTTCAGGATCAATCCTAGGGTGTGCGGTCATGTTTCCGCTCAATTTACCCTGATAATCATGAAAGCCTGCTGTCGACAAATCGTTCGGGTTTATCTCATACGGGTAGCCAAACTCGCCAAGCGATAGCAATTTGTCTCCGTGATAGATTAATGACACAGCACTAGTGGTGTCTTCAGGTTTGGGTGCGCCAAAGCCACTGGTTTCCTGCCGATACACAGGCGTGTCAACATAGCGATTGCGATACCATTTGGCTGCACCGTTCTCCAGTCGAATGCCGTGCAACATGCCATCACCACCAAAAAAGTGGTCGCTCGGCCCGGTAGACGCATTGGTGCCATTTCGAACATACAAACCGTTAAGTTCTGGTGGAAGAGAGCCCTCTACTTTCAGATTGATTTCGGTAACTTGCTCACTAACCGGTGGATAGTTCCCGTCCAACCAGAATTTATAGGGCTCTTGTTTGGCGCACGCTGTGAGTATTGATGAGCTCGCCAGTGCTGACATACCCAAACCAGTTTTTTGAATAAATTGCCTGCGTCTCATCGATCAACACCGTCGTTTACGTATCTAAGTTTGACACTTTGATGATATTGTTGCTCTTTTTGGCCTGATATACAAACGTTCAGGTTTCAGCTTGGGGTGTGCTGCATGGGCATTGGTCTTTATGCGCTAACAGTTTTAATTTGGGGAACCACTTTCTTTGCAGTCACTCTGCAAGTAGGCGAAGTACCGGCGGAACAATCCGTTTTCTACCGCTATGCTACGGCGGCCGCTGTCATGTGGTTGGTGGTTGCAGTGCGACGCGATTTGCCGAGTTTTTCGCTGCCGGTTCATGTACGCTTTTTAGCACTTGGCTTTTGTATGTTTTCGCTGAACTATGTCGTGGTGTACATGGCCGTTGAACGGCTTGTATCCGGCTTGGTCAGTGTAGTTTTCTCGATGACAATCCTCATCAATACATTGCAAATGTGGTTAATGTACTCGCAACGGCCAGACGGTCGTTTGCTGATTGCAGCTACATTAGGAATATCTGGTCTCACTCTGCTATTTCTCGACGAAATCCTCAGTTCAGATATCAGCCCGGTATTTTTTGCAGGTCTTGCGTTTGCTTTTACGGCGGCACTTAGCGCAGGCACAGGCAATATAGTGTCCCATCGCTTAAGTATGCGGGGAATCAATGTAGTGCACGCCAATACCTGGAGCATGAGCTATGGTGCGTTATTAACGCTGGGCTACATTCTCTTTACTGGCAAGCCTTGGCGATTTGAAACCAGCTTTGAGTACATTGGTTCGCTGGTTTATCTGTCATTGTTTGGAACCGTTATCGCTTTCTATGCTTACCTTACGCTGGTGGCCAAAATCGGCGCGCCACGGGCGTCTTACGTCAGCATACTGTATTCAACGGTTGCGCTCATTATTTCAACGCTGCTGGAAGATATGAGTTGGACTCTGCTGATGATGCTAGGTGTAGTCATGATCATGGTAGGTAACGTTATTGTGCTTTCGAAGCCCAAGCCGATATCGGACGGCCCCGAGCATTGAACTTCGTAAGGCTTCTGGTATCCAAGCATTTTGATGTAGAAGATATTTGTCGCCAAAGACCTAAACTTCGAGGCAACTCATGAAAACACGAAGAGAAAAAATCAACTTCCAAGGGCATGATGGCTCTTTACTGGCCGGCCTGGCCGAGTATCCGGAAGGTGAGATTATAAGTTACGCGCTGTTTGCGCATTGTTTTACGTGTGGCAAAGACATCGCTGCGGCCTCAAGAATAGCGCGCGCACTGGCTTCAAGAGGCATCGCTGTGCTCAGGTTTGATTTTACCGGTCTTGGTAACAGTGACGGCGATTTCGCCAACACTAACTTCTCATCCAATGTACAAGATCTTGTCGCTGCTGCAAATTATATGCGCGAGACCATGAGTGCCCCCAGTATTGTAATAGGCCATAGTTTGGGTGGTACGGCGGTTTTGAAAGCAGCCAGCGTTATAGCTGAAGCGAAAGGCATTGTCACCATTGGTGCGCCTGCCACAGCTCAACACGTGGCCAAACAGTTTAAATGCGACATTGATAGAATTTCCGAGCAGGGTGAAGCGCAAGTGGATCTTGCTGGGAGAACATTCACCATCAAGAAGCAGTTTATTGATGACATCAAAGATCAAGGCGTTGAACACGTGGTGGCTCTTAAAAAAGCGCTGTTGGTATTTCATTCGCCAATTGACACAGTGGTATCGGTCGCAGAGGCTGAAAAAATCTATCATGCTGCTAAGCACCCAAAGAGCTTTATCAGCCTGGACACTGCAGATCATCTTCTGAGTAAATCAAGCGATGCTAACTATGTTGCTGGAATGATTGCTAGCTGGGCCGTAAAGTACATTCAGGCAAGTGAGCAAACTGCTGAGCCGGCAGCACCCGTTGCAAAAGGGGCTGTCAGGGTTGAAGAGCATAATCACGTGTTCACGCAAACCGTGCGCAGTGATTCGCATGAGTGGCTTGCGGATGAGCCAACCGCCATGGGCGGCAATAACAGCGGACCGGACCCCTATGAGCATCTATTGGCGGCACTGGGCGCATGCACTTCCATGACCTTGCGCATGTATGCCAGTCGAAAGAAGTGGCCGTTAGAGCATGTGAGTGTCGAATTGCAGCATGGCAGAAGCCATGGAGAAGATTGTGAGCACTGCGATGATGATCATCAGCAAGTCGACGTAATCAAACGCCAAATTCGCCTTGATGGTGATCTGGATGCCAAGCAGCGTGCTAGATTGCTTGAAATTGCCGATCGCTGTCCAGTTCATAAAACACTGCACAACAAAATAGTGGTGGAAACGTCAGCGGCCTAATTGCGCAGTGGCCTGGGAAAATTGCTTAGCCGAGAAAAAATCAGGCATCACCCCATTGCGGCGAGCGTTTTTCGAAGAATGCAGCATTGCCTTCTTGCGCGTCAGGTGAGGTCATTGCGCGCACCATGGCCTCGTTCGCAAATGCAAATGCCTCTTCAATAGGCATATCAATTTGTTGATAGAAATCGGCTTTACCGTGGCGAATACCTTGCGCCGATTTAGCCGCAATACGTTCAGCAAGTTCTCGTGTTTTATCAATTAGCCCATCTGCGCTTATTGCTTCGTTGATCAAACCGATATCAACTGCATGCTCTGCCGATACCGAATCACCGGTTAATGCCAAGGCCATTGCGTGTTTACGGTGAACGTTGCGTCCTATGCCAACCAAGGGCGTGGTGCAAAAACCACCCATGTTGACACCGGGCGTGCAGAACTTGGCAGTGTCGGCTGCTAGTGCTAAGTCGCAGGCCGACACAAGTTGGCAACCCGCCGCAGTTGCAGTACCTTGCACGCAGGCAATGATTGCTTTGGGTGAATTAACTATGCTGAGCATCATGTTTGCGCACAGCTCAAGAATGCCTTTGACCCTCTCACGCTGACTTTCAAGAGCTTCATCACCTTGACGGCCCATTTCTTTTAAATCATGTCCGGCTGAAAAAACCGGGCCAGCAGCGGTGATGACAATCGCTCGAACCTCGCTGTCTTGCCCGGCTTCATTTAGGGCTTTCGTCAGCGACTCAAGCATATTGATTGACAGTGGGTTGCGTTGCTTAGGGCGATTTAGCGTAATCCAGCGTACTTTGTGTTCTGTACTTTCGAGAACATAAGGCTGATCGGAAAGGGTAGCTTCGGTCATGTTAATCGGCGTTCGAGTTAGTAGTTAAAAGCAAAATAACCAACATTTCACTCATTGGCAAGCCCGTTAAAAATTGACGCTTCTGTGACGGGCATACTTGCTCACATGCCTGTAATATGGGGTGGCAAGCTGTAGCAACAGGGACGGGCTCATATAGCCTTGATACAGAATGATTTCCTCTCTTTCCAAATGTTTGTTAGTAATATTCGCTATCACCGGCGTGTTTTTTTTCGTAATGGTCAGCCAGTTTGGTAGCGGCGAATACCTGGGCGCGAAAGGCTACACCTTAAGAAACTTGATAGAATTTTCTGAGTATTTGCTGGAGTACTCAGTACTGTTAGGTCTCATTATCTTCTCTTATGGACCTGGTAAATTGCCGCAGCTTTTGCGCTGGCTGTTAATACCAACAATCGTGTTGATTTGGACTGTTCAGACGCTCTCCTTATGGTTTTCAAACCAGCCCGTTTCTCCGCTTGCAATTGATAACATTGGAGCGGCGCAAACGATTGTCAGTACAAGTTCAATAATTGAGGCTGTTGCTATTAGCCTGATAGTGCTTTTGGGGTACGTGCTGCTGCGTACGGTACTAAAAATTCTAAGCAAAAGAGGATTTACCGAACCCGCTATTGCAGCGGCCGCTTTGGTTCTAGCTTGTCTGATGCTGATATTTTCGGTTTCGCGTTTTAGCATCGAGAGTGAACGACGCTCATCGCCACTGCATTCCACAGCCGTATTGCTGGCATATTATCTGCGTGGCGAAAGTACAGACCTTGGCGAAAGTCAGTTTGCTTCTGATGAACGGCTTGATTTCGAACAATTCGGATTTAGACTGGCGCCGGATTCCAGCTATCCGCTGCAAAAATCAACCTTCTTTGAGACACCTTTACCGTTTGCTTCTGTCTCTGGAACGCAGCTACCCCATGTGATCGTGTTCTTCGTTGAGGCCTTGTCGGCAAGAAAGTTGCCAGTGTATGGCGCGAAATTTGATGAGCTAACTCCGAACATTGATAGGTTCGCGGCGAAATCAATGCGTGTGGACAATTACTTTAATCATACTCAGTCAACGTTTAGAGGTATCAAGGGACAGTTGTGTTCAAGTTATCCTGTCCATACCACCAAGCCAACGCAGTGGGCCAATCCTGATTTTCAACCGCCATCGGTGAGATACAAATGTTTGCCTCACCACCTCAATGACGAGGGTTATAAAACGATTTTTCTGGGTCCTGATGAAAAAGATCATATGCACTTTTCGCATCAAACCGAAAGTGTGGGCTTTACGCACAATGTCTATCGTGAAGAAATTAAGCGCAAATATATTGAGAAGCAGGACTTCTACGGCCCTTTTCTTACGGACGTACAGCTCTTTCAGGCTTTGAGTGGTGTACTGGAAGCGCATTCCAGTGAACAACCCCTGTTTATTGCGGGCTACTTCAAGGACAGTCATGTTGGACAAGACTCCAAGCCGGACGGCATAAAGTACGGTGATGGCAGTGATCGAATTTTGAATACTCTCCATACATTTGATAAATTCTTCGGTGAGTTCCTGAAAGCGTTTGAGCAAAGCGCAAGGTCAGATAATACGATTATTGTGTTGACCAGTGACCACGCCCACTGGCCTGAGCGCCCCTATATAAATATGGCAGGGAAAGACTTCAATCAGACGCCTGTAGACGAAATTGCTTTGCTGGTTCACAGCCCAAGTCACGAACTGCCTCCAGTTTTTGATGCCAATATCGCAACAAGTCTAAGTTTTGCACCAACATTGGCTCACCTGCTGGATTTGAGGCCTGCGACCAATTACTTCCTTGGGCAGTCTTTGTTTGCAGCGGATAGGCCCGCGCAAGCTGTTGCATGGTTTAACAACGCGATATTTTCAATCAACGAAGATGGCAAAGTGAAGCGCATGAGCGTATTGAATGACTTGCCAGAGGATGTTTCTGCCGCATGGTCGGCGATAAGCCTTACTCACCGTTTGGAGCTGAGCGATACGATTCAACCTCTATCAAAATCGGGTAATCATTGAGTTAAGAGCTGAGTACGTCATACTATGGCGTATACACAACCGATGTGCGAACATCTCAATGAGTTAATTTATGTCCGTAGTTCTGCATATTGGCCCTAAGAACTATTCTTCCTGGTCTCTTAGACCCTGGCTAGTATTGCGGTGGGCGGGAATAAGCTTCACAGAGAATTACATTCCACTCGACCAGCCCGGTTACGGCAAAGGGCAGATCGAAGATGTTAAATCGGTATCGCCCAGCGGCACAGTGCCTGCGTTAAATGCGAATGGCCTAGTTATATGGGATTCCCTTTCAATTGCCGAGTGGGCGGCTGAACAAACGCCATCACTCTGGCCATCTGATCCTGCTATTCGTGCTGAGGCGCGCTCAATTAGCTGTGAAATGCACTCAAGCTTTGCAGGCATACGTCGCGACATGGGCATGAATATTAAACGCCGCTGCAACAATCAAAATTGGCCGGAAGACACGCAGCTAGACTTGCGTCGATTGTTCGAAATATGGAATAGCTGTAGAGGGCGTAACGAATCCATAGGCCCATGGTTACTTGGGGAACGCTCAATTGCAGATGCGTTCTTTGCACCAGTGGCTACCCGTATGAGAACCTACTCAGTACCCATGGATGAACCTAGCCAAAACTACGTAGATACCCTGCTCAACGACAAGGATTTTCTCGCCTGGGAAAAAGGCTGCGTAACCGACGTGTGGGATCAGTCTGGCTTGTCGGTTATTGATGGACTGTATCGTTAAACGAATGCCCAGTCCTTCGAAACCAAATCAAGAATTAAACACCGGAATGATCTGACATGACCGACAAGCTATCGCTGCTAAACGAACGAGAAATTGCAGAGCGCATTTTTCAGCACATTGACAACAAGACTACCGATCTTGGCACTACCGTCTGGAAAGAACCCGTTAGCAGCTATTTTTCCGAGCAGCGTTTCGAGTCTGAAATCGCACTACTGCGGCGCACGCCGGTGCCGTTTTGCCCTTCTGCAATGTTGTCAGAAAACGGCAGCTATATTGCTAGAAAAACCGCGGGTACACCGTTGCTGGTTGCAAGAGGAGACGATGGCCGGGTGCGCGCGTTTATCAATGCTTGCCGTCATCGCGGTATGCCAGTAGCGAAAGACAACGGTTGTGCGCGTTCTTTCGTGTGCCCCTATCACGCTTGGACCTACGGGCTGGATGGGCAGCTGAGACACATTCCAGGCCAGGATGGGTTTCCCGGTGTTGACCGGCAGGGAAATGGTCTAGTGGAGATAGCTGCTATTGAGAAAGGCGGTCTGGTCTACGTCAATCAAAGTGGACCTATTGATTCTTCAATGCTTGAACATGCGCCCGATTTTTTTGACTCATCGCAGCAGTATTTTGAACAAAGCGAATATACCGACGAGTCGAATTGGAAGCTGATTAACGAAACGACCATGGAGGGATATCACATCAAATCTCTGCATAAGCAAAGCTTCTACCCCTATGGATTGGATAACACCAATATAGTGGAAACATTCGGCCCTAATTCTCGCGTCATTTTTCCATTTAAGCGTATCGAGAAACTACGCGATGTAGCACCTGAACATCGTCGCCTTGATGGAATGGTGACCGCCGTGTACTCGCTCTTTCCAAACGTTGCCATATCTGTGCTTTCCAAACACACAACCATGACAGTCTTTGAACCATTGAGTCCATCGCGCACTCAGATTTTGATTTATCGAATAATCAACAAAACTTCTGACGGCTCAACCATTGAACTGGAAGACGCGCAGCGTGATGCCACGTTTGTCAGAGCCGCGGGCTTTGATGAGGACCGTGAGGCCGCGTGCGATATTCAGGCAGGGCTGGAGAGCAATGCTAACCAGCACCTTACCTTCGGGCACTTCGAAAAAGCGATCACCCACTTCCACCAAAATTTGGCGGAACACTTATCGCCCTGAAGCGCCTATTTCATCGTGTCTTACGCGTGAGGAGTAACTAGGTATTTCTCGCCAGTCTTCATCAAGCGATAATCCATAACCGCGTCTTTGGTCAGCATCTCTTCTAAGTTGACTCTGCTTTTGTATGAGCTGGCGAACGTAGTGGTAAGACCATCCAGCACACGTTGGCGCATGCGCCCCATTGTTTCCATACCAGCTTGCGCGAGGAAGGGCGTGAGTAACCAGCCAGACAACGTCCAGCCAAAGCCATAGGCAGGTGTCAGAATAGTCGCTCCCAGATCCAGTCGACCATAGATGTACATCTTCTTAGCCTGATCAGATCCGTAGCGTGAAAACTCGCTCATCTTCTCAACAGCGACTTGCTCCATTGCTTTGAAGCAGTGGTCAGTTGCCTGACCGCCACCAATTGGGTCAAAGCCGCAATAGGCGCCTGTGGTGCGAATTGCGCTGCGCAGCTGCTCAGCATAGTCGTCGGCGGATGAATTGACGATGTGTGTGGCTCCCAGATCAGACAGCAGATCCACATGCTCTTGCTTGCGCACAATGTTCACCAGAGGCATATCATCTTCCAGGCAAATTTTGACCAGCATCTGCCCAAGGTTAGACGCAGCAGCCGTATGGATGATTGCGCTCTGGTTTTCCATTTTTGCGGTTTCAACAAAACCCAGAGCAGTCATTGGATTAACAAACGCTGAAGCACCTTGCTCGGATGAGAGTTCACCCAGAGGCAAGCACATAATGGCTTCGGCAATACAATACTGCGAATAAGCGGTACCGGGTACGCAAGCCACTCGTTGGCCCATCAGAGATTGTGCAAGCTCTCCGTCACCGGCGGCAACTACCGTACCTGCCCCTTCGTTGCCAGCAGGCATTCGCAGCCCATGACGACCCTTCTGTGCGCTGTTAAACGGTTCGGGCATGCTCGCAACAAATTTGCCAGGCGTAAATTCGGCAGTGTCGAAATCGGCAGCACTCGTCAGTATTGCGAGATCCGACGGGTTAATAGGAGCCGCTTCCATTTTGACCAGCACCTGATTACCAGTTGGCTCACGGAACTCAGTCTCCACAACCTCCACTGTGAGTTTGCCGTCTGCAAGGGTGCTGAAAAGTTGTTTACCGGTCATGGTCATGGCGTGTTCTTCCTGGGTTGATGTCGGGTCTCGAGAGCGACCTGCTGTGTGCATTCTATCCCAGGGTCCTGTTGCAGGGACAGTTTTCAGGTCTATCTTTTCTCATCTATTGCGGAAATAGGGAAGCGTGTGCAAGCGTGCCCGCCAGGATATCCAGTGCATCATCAAGCGCCTGTTTCCTGAGATCAGCATTGAAAACTTAGGCGCCAATTGGATGAGTTCACAGTAGCTAGCATTCGCCAGCAGAATCGCGTCAATATATGAGTCTCATCAGACGCTGTAGACTGGCGATCAAGTTCTGTATGATGCGCGTCCTTTTTGCGTATTTTGGATTCACTCATGATTTCGGCTGAACTCGTATCGCTTGGCGAAGACCGCTTTGTTGGACCGGCGCAAACAGACACGGTTCACCAGGTATTCGGCGGACACTTTGTTGCGCAAGCACTGCTAGCGGCACAAGAAACAGCGGGTGACGGTCAGTTGGCGCATTCGCTGCACAGTTACTTTCTGAAGCCGGGCGACTCCAGTATTGATATTCAATACCAGGTGGAGCGCATTAGAGATGGGCGCAGCTCCTCAAGCCGCCAGGTGATTGCAACACAAAACGACCACGAGGTTTTTCGGTTGATGGCTTCTTTTAGCTGCGACCGCGGCGAAACATCGCATTCGTTTGACGCTATGCCATCAGTAACGCACTACGACAAATTATCTGCGTATGTATTCGAGGGTGATTGGGCTTGGGCCGGCGGCCTGGAATGTCGCTATGTAAATTTGCCTGGTGAGAGTCGAAATGATGCGACAGCGGTCAGAGTCTGGATAAGAGTCAAAGATGAGATTGCTGAGCAACTACAAGACCCCAATGTTGTGTTAGCTTACCTATCAGACGCGGCGGTTGGTGATGGTGTATTTCTGCGCAAAGGATGGGATTTCGAAAATCCAGCGCAACGCTATCTGAGTCTGGACCACTCTATCTGGTTTCACCAAATGGCACCCGCTGGCCAATGGCTTTTGTTCGAGCAATCAGCTGATTGGGTAGGTTCTGGTAGAGGCCTGGCGCGCACGCGAGTGTTTTCAGAAAGCGGCGATTTGATTGCAAATTGTGCGCAAGAAGCTTTGGCCTATGAGAAAAACTGACTGAGGTACTGGGCGCACTCAGCCGCGAATCAGTCTTCCTGGCCGCGCACCCGTATCACAATCGTTTTCTCGGGTTTTTACACCCGCAACAAAGGTGTTTAGATAGCCTGATGCTGGCTGCAATATTCGAGCACCACCAGCGGGTAAATCATTGTGTACCGCAATTTTCCCAAGCGACAATCGATCCAGATCAATTACATTGAGATCGGCTCGCTTGCCGACTTCAATAACGCCTCTATCGTGCAAACCAAATAATTGTGCGTTGGCGCTTGTCTGTTTTCTCACAATAAGTTCTATGGGTAACTTCGGCCCTCGACTGCGGTCGCGAACCCAGTGTGTGAGCTGATAGGTGGGTGCCACCGCATCAAAAATGAGATTGACGTGTGCGCCGGCATCACTTAGGCCGATGACTGTGTCGTCGTGGGTGAGCATTTCATGGATAACATCAAAGTTTCCGTCTGTGAAATTCGCACCCAGTAGAATCGCAAAATTATTGCCATTGTCAGCAATCAGGAAATCATACATAAACTCATTGATTTCCCTGCCTTCAAGCGCTGCCAACGAGGCAAGATTGCCATTAGCTTCAGGCTCGTAGTTTATGGGCATTTCGATAGGGAACATGGCCCCGGCCGCCACTCCCAGCAATTGGTAAAGGCTGGCCATGGTGCCAGGTAGCTCAGGTTCTATATCCTCATCTTGTAGTATCGCGGCTTTCACTTCCGGTTTGTGCAGTTCTTTTAACATCGCGTCAAACGGCAAGGCCTCAAGCTCCAGAAAGGTCTTGCGACGCATAAACATATGATATGACTTCAGACTGGTTACAAAACCCACCGGACGCGTTGCTATCTGCGGCCGCATGATTATGCCGGCGGCATTAGCTTCTTCCACTATTTTCAGGCACTTGCGCCATTGATCAGGGCTGTCGCCATTTTGCAGCAAGGTAAACGTACAATTGCGCCCGCTGGCTTTAGCAATTTCCGCAAACAATTCCACCTCTTGCTCGGTGGTGTATATTTCTGGCCCGGCTAACTCGCCGACTACGCCCGCCGGTACAGCCTGGAACACGCCCTTGTTGGCATTTTTCATCGCAGCCGCGATTGCCAGCAGTTCCGTTTTCTCAGCGAAGGTGCCTGGAATTGGCTCGCCCAGAACAGAGCGATGACCAATCGTTCGCGACGTTGAAAAGCCAAGCGCACCGGCGTGTAACGCTTCTTCCACGATCGCGGCCATTTGCCGTAAATCATCTTCTGTTGCGTCTTCGTGATGCAAAGCGCGCTCATCCATTACGTAATTGCGAACCGCGCTGTGTGGAATCTGCGTGCCAATATCCAACGCGTATTCGCGCTTTGCAATGTAGTCGAGATACTCAGGAAAGGTTTCCCACGCGCCCCATTCAATGCCTTCATGCAATGCCGTGCCGGGAATGTCTTCAACACCCTCCATCAACTCTATCAGCCGCTGTTCGCCACCTGGTGGAGCTGGGGCGAAACCAACACCACAGTTGCCCATTACTATCGAAGTCACGCCATGGCTGGAGGACGGATCTATCTTGTCGTCCCAACTTATCTGCCCATCAAAGTGGGTGTGCACATCTACCCAGCCGGGTGTGGCAAAGGCACCAGCGGCATTAACTGTTTCTTTCGCTGCACTGGAAATGTTGCCTACTTCAGTAATGAGACCATCCGAAATTCCGATGTCGCCACTGAATGGTGCGGCACCTGTGCCATCGACAATACGCGCATCTTTGATTAATACATCTAACATGGTGGTCTCCAGAATATCGCTTTGAGTGCTTCTGCAGCGTAATCATAACCCAGCAAATGCTGTAAGCCATCGTGCTACCGTCCTATCCAATCCCGGATACAGAAAGGTGGTGAATTAACTGGCGCTCCATTGCATCAAAAACCAGTCAGAAGCCAATACGATAGTGATAACAGGTAACGCGGTGCCCAACAGGGTGCCCAGCATATGATGCCGTTGCTCTACGGCAGTCAGTGCCAGCAGGTAATTCAGGGCTGGCGCCGTCCACAAAAACGTGCGCAAAAACGCAATAGTCATAACGGGTTGGTGGTTAAGCCTCTTTAGCCTGAGGCTTAGCCAAACTGGAGTGTCGCTACCGGTCGATGTTCCGCCCAACCAACGTATCAAATTAAAAGAAATCAAAACCGCAAAGTTGGCCACAACAAACGCAATCACAGACCCCCAATACGGTCCGTAGAGAAGACCTGCTACAACTATAAAGATCGTGCCTGGCACATACAGTAGTAATCCCGCAGTAAAGACAAGAGTGTAAATCACAATGCCCAGCTCACCCCACTGTTGAACAGTTGCTCGCACACCTTCGGGGTCAATACTGTTAAACCATGCAGACTGCTTCACGAAGTAAAACAAAAGCACAAGTGCCATCAGTAGAAGGCTTAGTCGTAACAAACGACTTCTGGCAGGCTTGTTCGCGGCTGCAGTGTTCAACAAACTACTCAGCGTAGTCGGCAACAAAGAAAGGGCCAATGCCAGACGTTTCCGCCCACTGTTCTATGTACGCATTCGGCGCTTTTAGCATGGCCATCTTTGCCTGAATGGCGTCCAGCCCAATGGTTTTGTTGGCCAATGGGTCATTATCAAACTCACTCTGCTGCACAATCTCAAAGCCTAGTGCCTCAGTATAAAAAGTAAGGGCTTTTGCGAAATCACTGACACCTATTGCCACGTGATGTATGCCAATAATCATCATAATCTCCAAAATGCGTTTGTTGTCTAGCAAACTGCGCAAGCAGTGTACCTAACTAATAGTGTGCCGAACAGTGAGGCGAGTTTGTATGCATTTCCTTCGCTCTGGTACTGTTTCTGCCCGCATCAGTGTTATCCTTATTAAAGGAATTACCGGATTGAATGGGCGACCCATTTCATGAGCAAATACACACTACAAGAGAGTGACCAGCAGCGCCTTGCCGAGCATTTGAGCTTTGTTGAAACGCATTCGGAAACGATGATGGGCTATCCGGCGGCCAGGGATTTTGACTATTCAAGCTTGCTGCCTTTTCTCAACTACCCTCTGAACAACGTAGGCGACCCCTTTGTTAACAGCACCTCCAAGATAGACAGCCGCGATTTCGAACGCGAAGTGCTTACCTGGTGGGCGGGCATACTCAATGCACCGGAAGATGACTGGTGGGGTTACGTGACCAATGGCGGTACAGAGGGTAATTTGTACGGTCTGTACCTGGCTCGTGAATTACACCCCAATAGCATTGTGTATTATTCCAAAGACACTCATTACAGCGTTGCTAAAAACCTTCATTTTTTAAACATGCGCAACATCATGATTCGCTCATTACCTAATGGCGAGATTGATTACGATGATTTGAGAGAAACCATTCGGGTAAACCGCGACGTAACGCCGATTATTTTTGCTAACATCGGCACAACCATGACCGAGGCGAAAGACGACATCGGGCGCATACGTTCAATTATCGATGACTTGGCGGTGGCTGAATACTACATTCATTCAGACGCGGCAATGTGCGGCTCAATAGCGCCTTTTCTGGAGAACAAACCCAGTTTCGATTTCGCAGACGGCGCCGACAGCATGTCTATTAGTGGCCATAAATTTATAGGTTCCCCAATTCCCTGTGGCATGGTGTTGGCGCTTAAGCAAAACGTAAACCGAATTGCGCGTTCAATTGCCTACATTGGAAATCTGGACACCACGGTTACCGGTTCGCGCAATGGCATTACACCCTTGTTTATGTGGTACGCAATGCGCACTCTTGGTAAGGCGGGCTTCAAAGAGCGGGTTCAGTATTCATTAGAGCTTGCGGAATACGCCGAAGCCAAACTGTGCGAACAGGGCATAAAGGCATGGCGTAACCCAAATTCAATCACAGTCGTTATGCCGGCTGTTTCCAAATGGATACAAGAAAAATGGCAATTGGCCACCGCGGCCGGCATCAGCCACATTATTACTATGCCCAACTTGACCAAAGAACTGATAGATGAATTTGTAGCAGACTCTGTGCTTGAGAAAAAAGGAGCACGAGAACAAGGTACGAATTCGTCGCAGCAAGATAATTAGCAAGAGCAGGAGCGATTGCAGTGAAGCTACTTACTATTCTCAGCGACAACATCCGAAACCCAATATCGGAGGTGACGGAATTGCTCGCCAAGCACAAAGTCGATATTCGCGACATCGACTTTAACCAAATGGGTGCTGATTCCTACTTAAGTCTGGCGGTCAGTGATTACGATAAAGGCTTTGAGTTACTGATGGGCGCTGGGTATCAGGTTATTTCAAATGATATAGTACTGATTCGAACCGAGGATCGCCCGGGTGCACTCGCCGAAATTTCGAAAAAACTCTCGGAAAATGGCGTGGCCATTCGATCACTGACCTTGGTTAATGCACACGCCAATGATCCACTGGTAGCCGTTGCAACATCAGACAATAAGCGTGTTCGAGAGTTGTATGCTGATCAGGCGGTAAACTAAGACGCGATCAAGTAGTGCTTTCAGGCAGACCAACTGAGATTAAATGCAGTAAATAGTTTAGGTAAAATCATGACCATCAATATCCAACTACTACCCGCCGCCGAGCGAGGCACGTGCCCGCAAGAGTTAAGCTTTGGCTCTGCGTTCTCAGACCATATGTTTACCCAGCATTACGACGAGGCTGCGGGTTGGCACAACGCTGCAATAAAGCCATTCCATGATTTTACACTGCATCCCGCTGCTTCCATATTGCACTACGGGCAGGAGATATTCGAGGGAATGAAGGCGTACCGACGGCCTGATGGCGGCATCAATCTTTTCCGCCCTGATCAAAATGTGGCTCGATTTAATGCCTCCGCAGACAGAATGGTGATGCCAAAGGTGGATGAGCAGTTGCACCTTGAAGCCATCAAGCAATTGGTTCTAGCTGATCAAAGCTGGGTGCCAGACCAAGTTGGGGCGTCGCTGTATCTGCGGCCCGCCATGTTCGCAACCACACCTCAACTGGGGTTGGGAGCGGCAACTGCGTATACACATTTCATCATTGCCTGTTCCGTGGGCCCTTATTTCAAAGAGGGTTTCAACCCGGTCTCGGTTTACGTTTCCGATGAAATTCGCCGCGCTGTAAAAGGCGGTGTAGGTGAGGCCAAAACGGG
>JBGCDE010000177.1:0-21825 GCA_045105115.1 Pseudomonadales bacterium
GGTGTTGATGCATAGAATCCTATTCTGTAGCGCGTTTCCATTTTGGATTTCTCAAACGCCTGTTCATCAGCGCCACTGACCACGAAGGATGGAAAGCACACTTCAAAGTCATCAAGTGTTGCATTTCGTTCGGCCAGTGTACGGGATACATTGGGCAGCACTTGTTCTTCAAGATACTTTTGTGTGTTGAAAGAATGCAGGATTATTCCGTCTGTTTCCTGTGCGGCAACTTCCACCATTTTGGGACCAACCGCGGCTAGCACTAAGCGAGGCGGCCCCGCCTCCAGATTCTCTGGTGTAAAATCAGGCGTCATCAAAGTATGTCGGTAGGTATCGCCTTCAAAGCGCAATGGCTCCTGATGATGCCAGCAATTCCAGATGGCTTTTAGCGCCTGCAAATACTCCTGCATCTGCTTTGCGGGTCCATTCCAGGGCATACCAAAACGCTTGGTGACATGAGGCTTGATTTGCGAACCCAAACCCAACGTAAATCGACCTTTCGAAAACGAATTCAGGTCGTGCGCAGTGTATGCCAACGTCATCGGGCTTCTGGCAAATGCAACGGCAATAGAGGTGCGAAGTTCAACCCGGCTGGTTTCAGCCGCTCCCAGCATAATCAAAAGAAATGGATCGTGAGCGATTTCAGTTGTGAGCACGCCGTCGAACCCTAACTCTTCGTAGTCGACTATGCGCTGCTTTAGCCCGTGGATATCGCTGAAATCTTCTAAGAAGCCAAAACCGCTGTCAATTTTCATTTGTTACTTCCCTATTCTATATTCGACGATTCTAGCAAACTTCGAGTTCAGTACTGGACGATGGGTGCCTTTCTTATCCAGCTGTCATCGTTCATCATTAAGAGCATCGCATGAGCACAGTCAGCAAAACTAATCTTGGACATACCACTAAAACTGTCGTAACCCAAACGATAGCATTCGGTGAGCGGTCCGTTGAACATTTGTAGCGGCCTTATTCCAATCCAATCCACATCATTTGCAGTGCCCAAAACTTCAAGCTGATGCAACTTATCGCGGTGTCTCAGCGCCATAAATACTCTGGAGAAAAATTCCACGAAGCGAGCGCCGAATGATAGCTGATCACCCTCCAATAAAGTCGCTCCACCGCCGCACCAAACGAATCTGCTTACTCCCTTAGCTCTCATTGCTGCGATGATATTCTCGGTAATCATGGCGCATAAATGCTCTGGTGACTGTTTATCAACACCAATAGCAAACAAGATTGCATCACAATCGTTCGGTATCGCTGAATTAACGTCTGCTGCATTTAGCCCGTTTCCCTCAAGTACAGTGCATTTACCTTGCAGTTCATTGTCCAGCTTACTTTTTGTTCGTACCAAAAGTGTTACTTCGTGCCCATCAGAAAGTGCTTGCTTAAGACACTCGCCGCCAAGGTTTCCGGTAGCGCCGAATATAGTTACTTTCATCTAGCCTGCCTCAATAGATAACGTACGCTTTAAAAATTCGTTTTGGCCGCATATATCGCCTGCAAGCAGGATGCACCCAGCGCCCTCGCACGTTCTGGCGACCACCCGGTATCCGGCTGTGGTGTGTCGGCTGTGTCTTTGAATGGCATTTCCAGTGTCATCGCCAAGCAATCAAAGGTGTGTGCAATGTTGTTGCTGCAAAAGCTCAAATTTGCTTTTCCACTTAGGTTAGGCGGGTAGCCATTTGCTATTTGAAAGTCAGGATTGATCGCCTGCAAGGTTTTCTTAAAACCGATCAGAACTTCATTGCGCGCATCATTCCATTGTTCAACGCCTTCGGTGCCGGCAATAAAGTTATAGGGCAGTGCTTCGTCGCCATGCACATCCAGACAAAAATCGACGCCTGTGCGCTCCATTTCACGCCGGACATAGAATACTTCGGGACTTCTTTCTTTGCTGGGTTCAGCCCACTCTCTGTTTAGGTTGGCACCTACTGCATTAGTACGTAGGTGGCCCCGAAAACTGCCGTCGGGATTCATATTGGGCACAATATGGAAGACAAAGTTTTCTAACAATGCACGCGCTACGGCGTCGTCTTCATCCAATAGGCGGTCAAGAAAACCTTCCATCCACCATTCGGCCATGGTCTCACCGGGGTGTTGGCGCGCTATGGCCCAGTAGTGTTTTTTGTTTGCTGAATCTTCACCAATGGTCAGGCATTCAATGTCGCGGCCGTCAACTGTGCTGCCGAGCACACTCAACTGAACCAGTGAAGAACGTAAGGTGTGGCTGATTAAATCGCTGTGGCGCTCCAGACTGTAAGGCGCGAAGTAAGCAAAATAAATGCTGTCTTGATCCGGAGTAATCTCAATAGACAAACAATCGTTTTCAAAGCGCGTTGGCACTCGAAACCATATGTCACGATCATAAGAGGCAACAGCGTTATAGTTCTGAAAACCGCCGGGGTATGCCGCACCGCCGGCATTGAGAATATTCAAAACACACTGTATATCGCTCGCGCCACTTAAGCGAAAGTAAAACCACTGATAAAAGTCAGACTTGTTGTCTTTTTTGATATTGAGTTGGATATTACTGGCGTTATCGCAGCTTATACATTCTATGTTTCCAGCATCAAATTCACTGCTAATTCTAATCATTGAGCAATGCTCTTCTGGTAGGCCTGTGCATAGGCGATGCTGTCGGCGTTATCAATCAGTGTGCCATTAGCCAGCTCATTCGTGCGTGCGCTAATCTCTAGCATCGCCTGGCCCAAAGCCTTGGATGTAATCACAAGCTTGCCTGGCTTTAAGAGCTGCTCACCAACATAAATCAGAGCATTCGAGTTTTCACTGGTGGGTCTAATCCATGCAGAACGGTAGCTGAAAGTACGAAGTGGTGTAGGTGCCGCTAACTCGGCCATTTCCCGCTCCAACCGGCCCTTTTCACGCGCCCAGCGGGCGTCACCCTCCGGGTCAGTTCCCATACCGGTAATGTAGTGCAATGCCATGGGCGCATCATTTCTGGCCGCTAGCCACTCTTTAATGAAGGCGATCGTGAAATCCACATGAATCAAGGTGTAGGTTTCATCATCAACACTGAGCGACGATGTACCCAAGCCCCACAGCACTGTATTCACTTCAGCCAATTCGGCTTTCAAAGAGGAATAATCAGTGAAGTCTTGATGCAGGTGCAACTCAACTTTTCCGGAAGCTACTCCTGCGTCGATTCGCGGCGTCGTTCGCCGGGTCAGCACAAGCACTTTTTTAACTTGCTTGTCTTCAATCGCCGCTTTTAGCAAACCATCGCCCGCAGAACCTGTTGCACCCATTACCAGCACAACAGAGTTTGCATCACTATTTCGCTCAGGGTTTGTTGCCACGTTAATAGTTCCTAGCGTTGCAGCTCCCCAAATATTGAAACCGATGATGAATAAGGCAAAGATCGCAACTATCAACAGAAGTAGTTTTTTCATTTATTTAGTCCAACAGTCTTATGAGTGTTATGGCCGAATGCCGGCAAGAATCGGTTCGCATTCCGCTCGTGTGCCGCCGGGCATTGTGACCATCACCTGACTGGCGCCTGCCGCCAGTACATGTTGTATCTGTTGCCGACACTCATCAACAGAGCCCACCAGCGCGACACTTCTCGCCAGGCGTTCAGAGCACACTTCAGCAGCGGCTGGTGCGCCACCATCAGCATAGGCGGCTTGTAACTCTTGCACTTCTTCGCCATAGCCAAGACCAATAGCGGCTTTGGCATAGGGACTGTTGGCAGCACCGTAGTACATTGCAATTCCGAATTTTACCAGCGGCAATAATTGCTCAGCGTTTTCGTGTGCTGCTAACTGAAATGTTGGCGCGGAACTAATCTGGCTTGCATCGCGACCGTTGGCAGAACATCGTTCATCAATGATACCCAAACCATGTTTAACGCTTTCCAGTGGCAAGCTGGAAGGTATCCAGCCGTCGGCTTTATCGGCGCAGGTTGCGATGCCTTTGTCTAATACAGCCCCTTGCCAAATAGGAATTGATTCACGCAACGGGGTAAAGGTTAACTTAACACCGCCGGTTTTAAATATTTCCCCTTCATAAGGAGACTTGTCTCGCGCCCAAATTTTTCGGCAAATATCGATTGTTTCACGGGTACGCAGTAGTGGTTTTTTGAACTCTAAGCCATGCCATCCTTCAACCAGATTGGGTGTGCTGCCGCCCAAACCGAGAATAAAGCGTCCGCCAGACAATTCGTCTAGCGTAGCCGCGGTTGATGCCAGCACGGCGGGTGACCTGGAAAACACGTTAGCGATACCAAAGCACACGTTTATATTTTTCGTAGCCGCCAGCAAGCGGTCGCAGAGGGTAACGCCATCACGACCAAAAGATTCTGGCAGCAACAAAGTGCTGTAGCCAAGTTCGTCAGCAAGACGAGCTATCTCAACCGTGTCTTGCCAATTGCTCATTCGATCCCAAATACCAAGGTTTAAGCCTAGCGGTACAGAATTGCTACTCATATCCATTTTCTCTACAGGTAATAACCGTACAGAATTGTAGAGGAATGAGCGGTGCGAGGCACCTGTTAAAACTGGCGAGAAACGCCTAGATTAATCAATTGACGGTCGTAATCGAATATTTCTACGTTAGAGCTGTTGTTGGTAACACTCCAGGAACCAAGTAACTGCCAACCATCTAGAAAACGCCATTCCAGCAGGCGCTGGAAACCAACAGTTAAGCGCAATTCAGAATCGTCTCTTGCCGTATTAAATACCGGTTCTATGCCGTCGTAATCATAGTCGCGCCAGTTAAGTCGCGCGTAAACTGAACCGTCATCCCACATTGCCTTATTAATACCAATGAAGGCATCAGGGCCGGAATGACTGAAACGGTCAGACGCGGCATCAAAGCTGGAAAAACCTACACCAGCCTGAACACCAATTTCCGAATCGGAAAAGTATCTTGAAAGCGTGGCAGAACCAGCAAGGTAGTCGCCGTTTCTGGGCTCGTTAAATTCATCGTCGTAGTCTCTGTCGGTATAGACGAAATCAAGACCGAATTCCCAATCATCTGCCCACTGCCATACTATGTAAGGGTTCAAAGAAGTGAACAAAGCCAAACCTTCATTACCTAACCAGAGCTTATCAAACTGCAAAGCAAGGCCGGCTCGCCAGTGACGCGGCACAATCAAGGCCGGCCCGGTTCGCAGGGTAAGCACCGCTAGATTAAATTCGTCTTCGCTAAAATAGGTTCGCGTGTTCAGATTGGCTTGCGATTGCCACAGAAAAAAACCACTGTGCTCCGCTAGCTCAAATGTCTTACCCGGACTGTAGTTATGGGTGATTCCTAAATTTGCAGCAAAACCAACATCGGATCGTTCTAATGATGCGTCTGTTAGTGACAGCTGCGTACCATTTAAGTCAATCACGTCTCGATCAGGACCTGCATTAACATTGGTGTCGTAACTCAAGCCAAGATACAGCGAGCCAGCCCAGCGATGCGCCTTATTCAATTCTTGTTGATCGGCATCTATCTGGGCTAGAAACGCCAGCAGAGTAACGCGAACCTGCGGCGGCGTATTCGGGTCTTCAAGCACGAGCAAGGTTTCTTGCCGCGCTTTTTGGTAATCAAGGCTTAGATAGTACACACGCGCTAATTCAAGGCGCGCCCGATGCAGACCAGGATTACTGCTTAGAATACTTTCAAATCGATTGCGTGCAGTGAGCAGATCGTCACCGTCCAACGCCAGCATTGCTTGTGCAAATAGCTGTTCGATTTCCTCAATACTTTGCAGCTCGGTTTGTATTTCGGTGTTGTCTGATTCTTCGGCCGACACGAAGCTAGGAAATGCAGCCGTGATCAGAAGCAAGACACCAGCAAATAGCACGCTCACCCAGTGCACCGAAGTGTGCAGATGTTGGGTTATTTCTTGTTGAGACCAATTATGCATCGCGATAATTTGAGCGCGCTTTTAAAGCGTGAGAGTTCTCTTTTGACTATAGCAGTCGCTTAGCAGTCGTGTTGTTAGCCAATAAACAGTTTTGGTGTGCGTTGCTGCTCGTATTTTGTTCAAGTGCCGTCAGTAGCTATGCCTGCGCCGATCATTTAGAAGCGGGCTTGTTTGGGTATGTTCAACAAGCTAACAACGATGTTAATGCATTTCCACAAGTGGCCACTGTCAGCACGCGCTACCAGGCCAGAAATAAAAAAAAGACACTCTGCAACAGGGTCGAGTCTAGTCACTGCGAATCAGCGACCTGGGATGCATTGCTGGAGCAATTGCGGGTATTTGAAGGCCAGGAACTGCTGGAGCAACTTAATACTGCTATCAACAAGTTTAACTACCGCACTGACAAGAACAACTACGCTCAAGACGATTACTGGGCCACGCCTCAAGAGTTGATCAAAAACGGCGGTGATTGCGAAGATTTTGCCATGGCGAAAATGCTTGCGTTGCAACACTTGGGCGTAGCGGCACAATCTATGCGAATCGTGGTTTTGCAAGATACGGCAACCGCTCAGCCGCACGCTGTACTGGCCGTTTCACGAGGTCAGGATACCCTTATTCTCGACAACAAAACCGACACACTTTTCAGCGATAAACAGCTCGCGCACTACGTACCGCTTTACTCTGTTAACGAGCATCAGTGGTGGCTACATATGCCGCTTGAAGTAGCCGAACGATTGTTTGTACAGACGGCTTCGACTACCGGTAGTGCTGGGCAGATAAGCGGCGCTATTGTGAGCCGCTAAAAGACGAGCTGCAATGTAAGGGCGATACCACCTCCGTATACTGGCTACAACGTCTATACGCTGTATTCGGAGTGTCGTTAATGAGAGTGGTTTGCGCCTTACTGGGTTTGTCATTTCTATTTCTTTCCGTCCAGGCATCTGCCACTGGTCTTGCCACCAGCAAACGCGACTGTGTGGAGATTTTGGAGCAATGGGCGCAAAACCCTGATTCAGTAGCCGCTCATCTGGTTGATGGCTGCAGAGAACTTTTGGCTGCCGATACCGCACGCGTAGCGGAAGACTTACCGCTTGAAGATCCTTGCGCCGACCCGGTCGCCGCTAACTCAGTGCGATGTTGGGGACCATGGGAAGCACTTAGCCCGGCGGCCGGACCCGAAGCCAATGCTCCGCAAAACCTTGTGCTGCATGATGACTACGAATTCCGTCCCGAGTTTGCAGATTCTTTCACGCCGGGTGTGCGGCCTCCGATTGGGACAGATCCCATGAATCCCGTCGATCCGATGAACCCGATCGATCCTATGAATCCTGTTGACCCTATGAATCCTGTCGACCCCATGAATCCTGTTGATCCTATGGGTCCAATCGCACCAATAGATCCAATGAATCCAATCGACCCGATGAACCCAGTCGATCCCATGAACCCTATTGACCCAATGAGCCCAGAACCACCATTTGGCAGCTGCGAGGCGGGAGCCAGCTGCGGTTTTGCTGTTCTGGACCCTAACTTTTGTGCCGTACCAGAAGACCAGACAGTGGGCAGCTTTGAGATTGCCAATGATGGCAGCCAGTTTGTATTTGACCGCGGCGGCGAAAAAGAAATTGCATCGCTTAGTGGTATGACCGCCAGCACATACCAGGGGCAAGACGCTTTTCATGCTAGTAATAGCGTTGTTGAATCAGGCGTTGCCGGCGATTTCACAACGAACAGCGCGGGCCAACTGATCGTCGCCAGCGGACTGTGGGGCCATGGAACAAATGGCTTCATTGAGCACGGTGCCAATCATTCAGATCGACCCGCCGACGGTGGCAATTTTGTATGGGGTGTTGCCAGCAGCCAAACAACCTTAAACCAATTGATGACTGATGGTATCAACAATGGGGGTCAGGGCATCAGCTTGCACTTTGCCGGTAGCTTGCAGCGAAACGCATCTACAAACGCCAATATCACCGTAAACTTTGGTAGCCGTCCCGACTGGACTGGTCAGTGGACTAGCCTAGACGCTGCTTCCTCTTTCTCAGCCGGTGGCAACGTGCAAGGCGCCAACCTAATCTCGGATTCAGGCCGCTTCAGTGCAAACGTAGACGCCGGTCGTAGTGCCATTCAAGGTATTTTATTGGGTGAGCGCCATTCACAGTCATTGATTCATGCGTTGGATGTTGCTTTGAAAAATGGCACGATAATAAAAGACGTTGGGCATTTGCTTGAAACCCAGCCCTAAGTTCTCAGTCTATCTCGCTGCGATTCTTCTGCTTGGTCTTGTAACGCCTGCACAAGCCGCGCCATTAGCACAATCGCACCAAACATCACCGGAGCTATGGTTTAGCACCGGTGCGCTCACCAACAATGGAGAGCAGCTGGTTGCGCTATTAAAAGATCCATCGTCGCTTGGTTTTCAGCAACTTTCTTCGCCAGCACTGTCAAGCGAACACATGTCGAACATTTCTCTTGAACGTCAATTCAAAGAACTGGTCCTGGCACTTGGTCAAGGTAGAACTAAAGCGGACAAGGCTAACGAATGGCACATACCAAAGGAAGACTTCTCTGTCAGCGCGCTGTTAGATCGGCTTCGACGTGGTGACACCCTGACAGCTGTCATCAACAGCATTTCGCCTTCTTCCGCCGAATATTCTAAGTTACTCAGAGCTTTCCAACACTACCAATCAATACAGCGCAACGGCGGCTGGCCTTTGTTGGCTGATTCCGATCGCATTCTCCGACCGGGTGAACGTCACGTTGACATTCAAGTGCTGCGTAATCGCTTAAGAGTTGAAGGTGACTTTGCAGGTGGTATGCAGGCTGATCCGTTTTTCTATGGTCCCGCCCTGGTGGCAGCCGTGCGACAATATCAATCACGACACGGTCTGCTTGCAGACGGCGTTTTAGATCGCCAAACTCGCTACGCACTGCGTATACCAGCAAGTGATCGCTTGCAACAAATTGAAGTAAACCTGGAACGCTGGCGCTGGATGCCCAGTTCACTAGAGCAACGACGCCTTTGGGTGAATACCGCGGGTGCCTTCGCGCAATTGATAGACGATGGGCACGTTCAACTGCAATTGCGTGCGATCGCTGGCCGGCCTTACCGTGCAACACCCAGCCTAGTCTCATCTGTCAGTAAACTGGTCGTAAACCCATACTGGGGCGTGCCACACAGAATCGCCGTTGACGATTTACTGCCGCTGCAGAAAAAGAACAGGCACTTTTTTGCCCAGAAGAATATTCGTGTTTTCAGCAATCGTAATGGCCATAGCACTGAAGTAAACAGCAACAGCATTGACTGGTCTGCACTCAGCGCAAAGAACTTTCCCTATCGACTGCGCCAGGACCCGGGCGAGCAAAACAGTATGGGGCGAATCAAGTTCGTGTTTGCAAACGACTTTAATGTGTTTCTACATGACACACCTAACAAAGTGCTGTTTGAATTGCCCAATCGAAATTTCAGTTCAGGGTGTGTGCGAATCGAAGATCCCTTCGAGCTGGCAAACGCCGTTCTCGCAAACAACCCACACAAACTTGAGACGCTTGAGCAACTGAGTCGAAGCGGAAACTCACGCAGCCAGACGCTTAAGCTGGAACAATCACTGCCAATATACCTTGTGTATATGACAGCGTGGCATGATGACCAGGGTCTTCTGCATTTTACCGCAGACCACTATGGCCGGGATAACATGATTGCAAAACGCCTTCCGGACCGGCAAACGTCGCAGCTTGCTGCCACGCAAACAGACCTATGATCTAACATCAGCGCTTCGGGCAATAGTCGGTCAGCGCTTCATCCTTTTGCAGAATTCGGCTGGGCGCCACATAACAAGCGAATCCAGCCGGATAGTTATCGTACTTGAGAATTTCATAGTGCCCATAAGAGTAGGGGGTTGCGTGAAATAAATCGCAAACATGAGCAAGGAGCCTGCTGAGTCTGGCCGGAATTCTAACTCTCAATACCGGTGGCTTAGCTCGCAGATGCTGCAAATAATCAAATATGGTGAATAGACTTTCTCCACCCACTTCAATGATGCGTTTTTTAGTCGGGACTGAACGCGCTGCGCTCATTGCTGCACGCACAGTAGCTGCGGCTAAATGATCAACGTGAACCGGACAAATCAAACCGGTCGCGTCACTTGGTGCAAAATGAACAGGCCAGCTCGCCATATAGCGAAACCAACGCGCACCGTAACCGCTCTCTCCTTCCACTAATGATGCACGCACTATGTGCCAATCTGCATTGCTGTTGATAATGGCTTGCTCACCGTTACGCTTGCTTTGTGCGAAAGCGCTCTTTAAGGGATTATTAAGACCCAGCGCTGAAACATGCACCAGGCGCACGCTTTGCTTCTGACAGGCTTTAGTCAGTGCTGCTACCGCATGATTGTGTACCTCGGCAAAGCTCTCACCACGTCTGGCGCGAAGAATGCCAACAGAGTTGACCACTACATCAACGCCAGCAAGCACTTCCTGCCATTGCGACTCACAGAGCATTTTGTGCATTACCACCCGCCTTTCTCCCACGTTCAGTGGTCGAGCTTTCGCGCGAGTACCAATCAAAACGTTGGCGCTCTGCATCCGCAGTTGCCTGACTATATGTCGACCTATAAACCCGTGGCCACCCAATACCAACACTGTTTTCATGTCTTACTCCTAAGTAGAGAAGACAGAATATGAAAAGTTTTGGGGACTCGCTTCCGCGATTATAGAAGCGCAGCAATAAAATTAGATTATTAGTTTTTTCAATAACTTAGGGTTGTTCTGATTTATATATCAGTATAAAAATACTAGCCAAAAGTCTTGCGACGGTAGCTACCTGGTGACTCACCGGTGAGTTCTTTGAAGGCCGTGTAGAAACTGGATTGCGATTTAAAACCGGTCATCATACTAATCGATAAAATCGACGCCGACGGCTCGGCAATCAGCAAAGTTTTCGCCGCTCGAATGCGGTGCTCACGCATAAATCGTGGAAAGCCATACGCAAAATGTGAGTTGATAAGTTCCGACAATTGATGTGGTGACAACTCAAGCAGTTCGGCCAGGCTATTCAGATTAAGCGCCTCATCTTGATATTGCTTTTCCTTGGTCATCAGTTCCTCAAGGCGCAACAGAGTCGCTTCAACATCGACACCTTGCAGTTTTGAGCTTGCGTAGGCCGACTGCGTAACCAGTAAGATATCGCTTAGAAGCTCTGGAAAAATTAGCAATGCAGATACCACCATCAACATGGCCAAAGAAATGGCCGTGGAATAGATGTAGTAAAACACCGAATTCTCTAAAAATGGTAAGGCCAGACCCAACACCAATGCGACGAATGCCATCAACGCAAACGCGCTGAAGAAGAACATCTCGAACTTAAATCGCCCGCGTTGTTCTCGCAGGCGAAATACAACAATACTAAACCAGCAGGTGTAAGCGGTACCCACAAGAAAAGCCATTACAGGCACGAATTTTAAAGGCAAAAGACCTGCGGCCAGAACCGGCAAAAGGTGCACCGCATCAAGCGCTTCATAGCGGGTCTGGTCGAACAATATTTCGCGACTAAAGAAGAAAAATGCCGCAGGTAGCACAGCGAGCAATATGCAATACAGGCGCATGTCGAGTAACGGCAACTGATCCCTGAACGCTAAAAAGTGCGCGTACTGCAATCCTGCCAAGCCCAGTAGCACAGCAGAGCAGGCTATTTTTCCGGCTGTGGTTTTACTCATTTGCTCTAGTGAGAACAGATAAATCAGCATCAACATCAGTGCGCTTATGATGCTGAATGCGGCTAGTAGTGAGCTAATAGTATTCATTGTGGCAGTGTAGCCGAATGTTTCTGATGGATCATTGGCTAAGTGGTAAGATGCCTGAAAACAACTGTAATGAGCCCGTAGTGATCAAGAAAATTTTTCAAATAGCTGCTCTGTTGATCTTGATTTTTTTTCTGATATTGGTCGCTGTTCTAGGCAAGGCTCATTGGGACATTCGCCAGGTTAATCCTGCATTGCCCGCACTGGAGGATATAGACGCCAAACTCAATGCTGCGAATGGCCCCGTTCAAATACGCTATCTACTAAACGCCAGCCAAAGCAGCCCCGATGGTAGCGCAATGACGCACAGCAGCTTTCTATTCGAATGGAGTGATGGCACTCACTTTTTGCTGGATGTTGGCATGGATGAGCAAGGCACGGTTGAGTTCGGGGAAATTTCGGAGTCTGCATTCGGCGCTGACCCAATTCAATTTCATGGCACCATCGCAGATCAGTTGGGCTCTGCGGCAACCAGAGTCACCGGAATGGCTTTTACCCATTTGCACCAAGACCATACAGGTGGCGCTGCGGCCTTGTGTAGGAAGAGCAAACAAAAAATTAGCATTTTCCAAACTGAGTGGCAGGCTGACTGGGGGAATATTGTGACCGATATGGGACGCGTACTGCTTGATGACGCTGCCTGCCTCAGCTTCGCTAAGCTGCCCGAGCCAGAAGTAAACACTGTTCCTGGTTTTCCAGGCCTTGTCACCATCAGTGCAGGCGGCCATACGCCTGGCAGCACCATTTATGCTGCAAAAGTTGATGGTTACACTTGGTTGTTTTCAGGCGACATCACCAACTCAAAGCAAGACTTGCTGACTAACACACCGAAAGCGTTATGGTATAGCACTTTGATGGTACCTGAATCGCGCAAGCGCCTGGAAACACTACGAACATGGTTGGCAAGTATTGATCGCTTGCCTCATAAGCAGGTTGTGGTATCGCACGATCTTGAGGCATTGCAGAAAAGTGGTTTGCCCAAGTTCCGAATTCAATCAGCAGATCCCAGAGAAACACTGTGAGCAAAGATAATTTAAACAGCAATCCGATTCATCTTGGTCTTGGTGCAACCGCACTTGTTCAACCAACGTTTACGGGCCAGATGGAGTGGTATGAAGCGTATGGTGCGCGCAATGGTGGCGACGGCAAAGAAGGCCGTTTGGTCAGCATGCACACGTTCACCGTTGATTGGGACACCTGGGAAATGCACCCGGTTGGATCAGAGGTTGTATTGTGTGTTGACGGTTCGATTACATTGCATCAGGAAATGACCGATGGCACGGTCAATACGCTTAGCCTGGAGAAAGGTGAGTACGCCATAAACGAACCAGGTGTATGGCATACAGCCGACATCGAAACCAGCGCCACGGCGGTGTTTATCACCGCTGGCGAAGGCACAGAGATCAGGCCGCGCTAGGCTGACCTGCCTCCCACTCGCTGACTATGTTTTGGGTATCTATTTGCCAGGGATGAAAGTTGGGCTGAAAAAATTGCTTGTATGACGGCCATATCGAGCGAAACAAGCCCTCACGGCCAAGCAAGAATTTTGCGCCCTGCTTCCAGACTTTAGGGCTAAACAGCAATCCATCTTTGCGAAGCATATGCACCACGCCGGTAAGCGCACGCCAAACAATGAGCACGCTTGATCGACGCAGGGCAGCAATACGCATCTTCTCCGTACCGTTCATGGCACGGTAGACATCAAACGCAACTGACTTGTGCTCTAACTCTTCCGCGCCGTGCCAATGCCATAGTTCTTCCATTACTTTTTCGGGTTTGCCGCGAAAAGGACTGTCGTCACGAAGATGAAACTCAGCCATTACTGCCGTGATGTGCTCCAGCGCTGCGGTAATCGCCAAATGAGTCATTGGGTCAAAACGCTGTCGTGCAAACCCTAAACCCTTTGCAACACGACCCTCCAATAACTCAAGATCATAACCACGCGCCTTACACAGTGTTTCGTTATACAGCTCGTGTTCGCGACGATGAAATCCTTCCTGCCCACAAAACCCTCGAATCTCCGACTTCAGTTTTTCGTCTTCAATTTGATCGGCGAAGTGACGCACACTGTCTATGAAGAACTTTTCGCCTAATGGAAAAGTAATCGACAATGCATTGTGCCACGCCGTAATAAATGCGTTGTTGTCGAACCAGTCGCGAGTCAACGCATCGGCTATGTCAAAATGCCGATTGCGCGGCGAAATACTGATATTTGATGGCGTATGAGATTGTTGCACAACAATACCTTCTCTACAGATGAGGCTGTAGTATAACGGGTGTGAACCGACACCATGTCAAGCCTTATCTAATTTTACATTGGAGCCGAATTGAAAATAACTTTAGGACCGGGTGCACTTGTAGCGGCGGCGTTTATTGGGCCGGGAACAGTAACCGCCTGCACGCTGGCCGGCGCTAACTTTGGGTATGCATTACTGTGGGCACTGGCCTTCGCCACCGTTGCCACCATCATTCTGCAAGACATGGCCGCCAGACTAGGCGCAGGCGCCCGGCTCGGTCTTGGCGAGGCCTTGCTGGAAATCAGTGATCGGTCGTGGGTGAAGTGGCTGGTGGCCACTCTTGTGTTTACAGCACTTGCGATCGGCAACAGTGCTTATGAAGCCGGCAACCTAACCGGAAGCGCGATTGGTTTTCAATCGGTGTTGAGCAGTGCCAGTCTGGACAGACGGTGGTTTGTTTTGGCCTTAGCGATAACTGCCGCTGGAATATTGCTAATCGGCAAATACAAAATGATGGAGCGTATTCTTATCATTTTAGTGTTGTTGATGAGTGCCGCGTTTGTGGTCAGCGCTGTGTTAGTAGGCCCGGAACTCTCCGCGGTGTTTTCGGGCTTTGTTCCAAGTCTGCCGGAAGGCAGTGTGCTGACAGCGGTTGCACTGATAGGCACAACGATTGTGCCTTATAACTTGTTCCTCCACGCCGCCGCCTGCAGACAAAGATGGGAAAGTGGAACGGGCATAGTCGAAGCGCGCACCGACACCGTGATCTCAGTGGGTCTAGGCGGTTTGGTGTCCATACTTATCGTAGCTACGGCAGCCGCCAGCCTATTTGGTACCGGTATTGAAGTGTTGAATGCCGGCGATATGGCCGTAAGTATTGAACCATTGTTTGGCAGCGCCGCACGCGTGATGCTAGGCATTGGTTTGCTAGCAGCAGGACTTACATCAGCCATTACCGCGCCAATGGCCACAGCCTTCGTACTGGGCGAAATTATGCAAAAGCCTGCTGGCAGCGACACCCGCTTTTTCAAAATAACCGCACTCACTATTATTTTGTTAGGCAGCTTGATTGCAATGCTGAACATCAAACCGATATCACTGATAGTGATTGCACAGATTGCCAACGGTTTGTTGCTGCCAATCATTGCAAGCCTTCTGCTCATCATCATGAACCGCAAAAAGCTGCTGGGAGAATACGCCAATGGTCTGTGGTCAAACACAGCTGGCGCCGCCATTGTGCTACTAACTCTGGGGCTGGGTATACGTGCTATTCTTCGTGTATTCGGCGTGTCGATTTAGCGGAGTCAAGATGATCAAATCAATTTATGTTGCAGAGCAACACGACGCAGAACTAAACAGCGTAGACCGGGTAGACGTAGTGGCCGGCAAAGGCATTGTGGGCGACAGAAACTTTGGCGAAAGTAATTGGCCAGGGCAAAACGTTACGTTTATAGAAAAAGAAAAAATTGATGCCTTTAACGAACAACACCAACGAGATATTCACGAGAGTGAACCACGAAGAACTGTGATTACTACCGGCGTTGACTTGAACGCCTTAGTGGGCAAGGAATTCACTGTAGGCGATGTACGCTTTGTTGGCGTGGAATTGTGTGAGCCGTGTAAAGGCATTGGCGACAAACTGGCAACTGACACAATGTCAGGACCGGCTGTAGTCAAAGCCTTTGTAAGCAATGGTGGCCTTCGCACCAACGCCTTAAACGATGGTCAGATTGCTGTTGGCATGCCGTTCGAATTTGATTAATGCTTTTGCATCGGTCTGCTAATCAAACTCGGCGGTTTCGGGCTTTTGTATATACCAGTCAACACCGTGTTCGTCGCGTTCGCAGCTAATTCGCCGCCTACCCAGCAAACAGTTGAGGTGCGCTAAAGCCTCCCCTGTAGCAAGGCCGGCCATGCCGGCATCAATCTTGCGCTTGAATAAAGCAGGGTAGCAATCGACCGCACGTTTAGGCGTGTCCAGGTGATTGTACAATTGATCCAAATCGCGTTCGTGCGCTTCAATTAACTGGGTTAAGCGTACATGCAATCCGTAGAAAGGTGATTCGTGCGCTGGTAGTACCAGCAAATCGTCAGGCAGCTTTTCACGCAAGCGTGAGCACGATCTTAACCATTCTTTTAATGGGTCGCCCTGTGGCTCAGTTGGAAAAACACTGACGTTAGACGTAATTTTCGGCAACACCTGATCGCCAGAAATCAATAGCTTTAATGCCGGGCAATACAAACACACATGCTCAGGTGAATGCCCGCTGCCCACCATAATCTGCCAATAACGACCATTAATCTGAATGGTTTCACCGTCAACCAAGCGCCGAATACTGTCGGGTAAGGCGTGAATGGCTTTGCCGAAGTTACCAAATTTTTCGCGGTAGGTATCCAGTTGCTCTTCGTCGTACCCGGCGGCGCGATAGAATCGTATAGCAACGTCAGGCGCTTCACGACCGGTGTCGCTGGCCAGGGCTTTGCACATCAAAAATTCTTCGCGTGATATCCATAGTTCGCCACTGAATTTCTCGACCAGCCACCCGGCCAGGCCTACATGATCAGGATGCATGTGCGTACAAATTACGCGGTGAATGGGTTTGTTTTTCAGAAACCCGGAGAACAGAGATTCCCAGACAGCGCGGGAATCCGGCAGATCAAGACAGGTATCAACGACCGTCCAACCTGCGTCGTCTTCCAATAGCCATATATTGATATGGTCCAGAGACATCGGCATGGGAAAGCGTGCCCACCATACACCATCGGCAACTTGCTCAGGTTCAACGCTTTGCGGAACCTGGTCGCGCCCCCATGGATAGTTCAAACCACGATAGACCAGTGGCTTGCTGTGCAACATATGTGTTCCTTACCATGAGGGTGAAGAACCTACTATAGCGCGTTTTCTGCCAGCGTAAAGCGAATCACGCGTTCTTCCCCAGCCGAAAGCTCATCGATGACGAGTCGATTTTTTGACAGTGATACACCGATTTCGTCACCGAGCAAGTGCCAATCATCGTGCAACTGCAAAGCAACACCAGTAATATCTCTTGCCGCTTTAACCCTTAGCTCAATCTGTGTGTCATTGATTGTCACATCAACTTCCAACTCGAAGCGGGCCAGCCACCAATCGCCAAAGGCGCGAACTGTGGAAAAGTGTGGCTGCACATTGGCTAGCGCATTTTCGGGCTGAAACAGCTCAAGCAGATAACGCTGATACTCCAGCTTTCGATTCAAGCCTAATTCTGTAGGGTGAATCAGCAGGTTAAACACACCGCCATACTGACTAAGTTGTCTCAGAAACTCTTCGGTTTCCTCAAGAAACTCTGGTTCCATCATTCCAAGTCGTTCAGAATCTTCGGCGTGTTCGGGTCTCAGAATTGTATTCTTGCCAACGTCTTCCCAGCTCAGTGGAATTTCAACCAAGTCTAACAACTGCTCTTTACGTTCAGCCTGCACAAAACCGGTGCTTCGCAGGTAGGTCATCAGGTACGGCAGATTAGTTGACGAGTATGGCGCAGTGGTTGTCGAGGTAGCTGCATAACCAGTGGCTTCAGCTATTTCATTCATCCTGATCGGGTAAGACAAATGCCCAGGCCGAAATGATTGCACCTGCTGACCTGTCATTTCCTCAACCAGAAACTTACTGATTTTCATTTCACCTAACACGGTACCGTCATCAACAACATATTTTCTGGTTTCAGGTAGCTCTTCATGATTGTCTTTCAGCAAACTGCGCGGCGCATAATCCGGAAACTGAGGGGCATCACCAATTTTGAAGTTTGAGAAATCAAAGGCATGCGAGATACCATGACTGCCAATCTCATGGCCAACGGAATGCTCAAGAATATCGTTCATCGCAGCGATCGCTGTGCTGTCGAAGAAGCGCATATCACGCGCATCATTCATGTAACGGGTTTGCCAGAAATAGGTTGCTGGTACGTTATAGTCTTGCTCAAGCTGAGCGAACTCAGTGCTGACAACGTTCGCATCTTTTCCATCAATGTCGTGAGTGATGATGACCGACAGATCTTTGCCTTCAGGAACCGTGTGCAGCGTAACCGCTGTGTCGCTTTCTTTCTGGTACACGTCTTTGAAGAACTTCATGATTACGTCAAAACCGGGCGAGTAAGCATCGGAATAAAAGCGACCCATCGGTGCGTACTCAAGACTTTGTCCAATCACCGCTTGATAACCTACATCCCAAGCCAGACTGTAAGCCACACCGTTACCGAATGGGTGGCGTGTAATCGCAGCACGCTCATTGCCAGTGTCGTCTTCGTCGATTTCATTGTCATAGATTGCGATAACATCTGCGGTCGCTGTTTCGTACCCGCAAATAAGGCCGTCATCATTGTCTTCTGGACTTAAACGATCAATGCGATCTGGACCTTCAGCCGTAAAAATAATGCCGTCATCTTCACCAAGGCGTCGGTAGATACTCACGCGGCGCTCAAATTCGTGATCTAGCTGGTCGGTTAGTTGTGGGTAGTTTTCGGTATCAAACTTGATGTCACGAATATCAGGGTCATTGGCAAGGTTTACACTGCGTTGAATACCAAATACATCGTTCATTGACGTATCAACTAACTGCAGGCCTATCAAGGCACCACCGCTTCTCACATACTCGCGAACCGAGCTGATGTCGGCAGCACTAAGATCACGGCGAGATACTCGCGGATAGACCACAACAGTGTCGTGCGTTAATGCCTCGGCAAGGTCAGGCACCACTTTGACCGGAATGCCAATATTTTTTAGCGCGGCAACAAAAGCCAACCATGACGAATCCGTATCAGTGATGTAAACGGCCATACGGCTTTGGCTACCAAAACCAAACTCACTGGGCAATGTCGGGCTTACTGCACCAATTTCTGTGCGTTCTAACTCGCTGCTGAGCTCGCTGTACGGACTCTCATCATAGAATTCAATCGCATCAATGTTTACCGTGGCGTGCTCTTCAGTGCTTTCCCTCGAAACCATGACAACATTGACCGCAACAACCTCGCTCAGCTCAAGCAGCGAACCATTACTCTTGGTATCGGGTCGGCGGCTGAATTCATTAACATGAATAGCGGTATCAACCTCAACCCAGCCGTCACAAATATCAGCCAGCGTTACCTGAGAATCTGCTTTTTGACGCCAGATGGTTGTGCCTTCATGGTCTGGCGAACGGGTTACCAGCTCAAGCGCTAAACGCACCTGGTCAGAGCTTGCGCTACTTTTTAGTTGGTAACGCACACGCCAGAAATCGTGCAGGTTACGACTCTCGTCGAAGGTCAGCTGCACACCGCTGAGGCCTTCTCCGTAACCTTCTGCGGCTACCAGCTGCAAAGCATTCACACCGCCAATGTTGTCAGCCGTCATACGAGCCGTAAACGGCTTGCTTGCCTGGGCACTAATGGTTTGTGCCGTGAATTCAATATTGGTGCCACGACTGGTCTCGATAAGATCAATATCGGCGCCAAGGTCTGCGTTTACTGACACGCTGAAAGCAAGAAGACTGGCTTGCGCAGACGCAGTGATGTGTTTTGCAATTGGACTACGAGAAAACAAGCTGTTGAACAATGGGATGGCCTCTATAGTGACTGAGCAGTTTTTGTTATCGTGGCTTCCAATGCTAGAGTTTCACGCAGCAAAAAATAGCTGGCCCGACGCTTACACGTCAGTTGGCAAGGGGCTTCCTTATTCCTACCGGGCTGAGAGTGTTTGCGGCGTTATCACTCTAAATTGTTAGCTTCTTATTGCTGAGCGGAATGTTGCAAACACTGATTTGAGTGTAGCAAAGCACGTTAGAATAACAGTTCAAACCGTGACCAAAGTCACATTCGTGAAACGTTTTAACTGTGGGAGTCAAACCGATGCAAACTATCTCGTGGGCGGCACTTGGCTGGTGTCTTGTTCCCGTGGTACTGGTCACCGCCATATTCTGGCGCTGGTCTGGTAGTGCGAAAGAGCCATTGCTGGCCAGCGCGCGCATGCTGGTTCAGTTAATCGCCGTGGGTTATCTCCTGGTGCTTATTTTTGCGCAACCTGCATTGTGGGTTTCAATCCTTGTATTGCTGGTAATGCTCATCGCGGCAAGTTGGATTTCTATTCGGCCGGTCAAGAAACACCCTGGCGTTATTCTGCCTGCGTTGGTCGCATTGTTATTTTCAGTAGCGATTCATCTAGGCATTTCGATTGGCCTGGTATTAGACGTTAAGCCCTGGTTTGATTCTCAGGTATTGATTCCACTGGCTGGTATGTACTTTGCTAATACAATGACGGCGATCAGCCTTGCTGCCGAGCGCTTTTATGCGGAACTGGAATCGGGTAAACAGTATCTGGCGGCGCGCAACACCGCATTTGACGCCGCAATGATTCCCCAAATTAATGCCTTGCTTGCAGTTGGCCTGGTCGCCCTGCCCGGCATGATGACTGGGCAGATATTATCAGGGGTATCACCGCTGATTGCTGTGCGGTATCAAATAATGATTATGGCGATGATTCTGGGCAGTGCCGGTGTTGGTACTGCCTTGCTTTTGTGGCAACTAATCAGAAGTAAGACGGCACACGCCATTTAGTTGCTGCAACACGTTCACAGCCAGACTGTATTAATGTTGCTTGGCCAATCGGCCGGCAGCATAGAAGCCTAGTAGCGCGGCGGCTAAGGCCAGCAACGCGATTAACTCGGCGCTATTCGCAAAGTGCGCATGGGCCTCTGGGGTGCCTTCAGGAAGGTAATCAACATTATCTTCGGATACCCACACGTAGTGGTGATACACACTGAACAGTACAGATCCCAGCATGGACAATCCCACCAACCAGCAGGCGATTACTTCCCTATTGAACCAAAGCAAGCCAAGCCCAATTAAAGGTGTGGCAAGAACCACAACGTAAACGAAACCATTTTTTAAGTCAGGAAGATCTATTTCCAGCGTCTCGTGCGCTGCACCATGCCACATGTTTCCGACTAAATGAGCGATCACAAAGACGCTAATTAGCACTTTCAACAGTGTTGTATTCATAGCCACCTCCAATAATTCACTCAGTCAGGTTAATTCAAATTGATGCCTCAGAAAACACCTACTCAGTATTTTACTTATCCATGTCACGTTTCATGCCGCTATTTCGTCTAGCTAATGAACTAGCTGAAAAATTGAGTGCCAAGCCATGAACCTATCTATAAAGCAATCTGAACGCAGCCGAAACTCGCGAATTGAAAAACGCCTCAAAGTTGCCCAGATTGGCTCGGCCATTGTGTTCTTGCCTTTTCTTCTGATCCACTTAGCTAATGCTGTATTAGGTTTTTTCGGTCCCGACGCTTACCAGTGGTTTCAAAGTGCGGCCCAGCAGATCTATCAATTTCCACTTATTGAGATGGTATTTGTTCTTGCCCCGCTAGTGATACATATGATTTCTGGCTTAACGCTGATGCTGATCAATCGCGGTCGAAAAAAACACCGCTCATTAGGCCGCCGCCTACACACCTGGGCAGGCCTGTTTCTGGCGCTGGTTGTACTGGGCCACGTGGTTGCAACGCGAGGCTTGCCCTGGGCATACGATTTTCATGCCGGTTTTGCCGGCGTTTCCTTTTCTCTCTGGTGGATGCCGTGGTACTTCTACCCCTACTATTTTTTGTTGTTTATGGCTGGCAGCTACCATTCCTTACACGGCAGCAAAATACTTGCTCAAAGACTGTTCTCTTACAAGCTATTTACAAGTACGCGTCAGCTGCAACTGGTTATGCTAGTAGCAGCTGTTATGATCTCAGCCGCATTACTGTCATTTGGCGGTCACGTAAGAGACAACCCCGACCCGCGCGATAATGATTTTGCGCGCCTTTATCAAACTCTATTCAACCTGGAATTCCAGCTTTGACCATCGCGACAGATCAGTTTGAACGCAGCAGGCCCAAGCTGTTTGGCATTGCCTA
>JBGCDE010000178.1:0-3634 GCA_045105115.1 Pseudomonadales bacterium
GGCATCGTAAAAAGCCGACTGCGACGCTGTTTTGATCGCAGCTTTAATGCGCGGGTAGGTGCCGCAGCGGCAGATGTTGCCTGCCATGCCCAGCTCTATCTCTGTGTCAGTGGGGGAGGGGTTGTCGGCCAGTAGTGAAGCCGCGCTCATGATTTGGCCCGACTGGCAGTAGCCGCATTGCGGAACATCGTGGGCAACCCAGGATTGCTGTAGCGGGTGCTTGCCGCCCAACCCTTCTATAGTGGTGATACTTTGCCCGTTGGCAAAACTCAACGACATCATGCAGCTGCGCATGGCTTTGCCATCAACATGCACAGTGCAGGCGCCGCACAGGCCCTGGCCACAGCCAAACTTGGTGCCCAGCAGGTTGAGATGATCGCGCAGTACCCAGAGCAGCGGAGTATCTGCATCTGCGTCTATCGATACTTTTTCATTGTTAATGGTGAGTTCAAACATAGTGTTAAGGGTGCCGATTGGGTGGATTCAAATATTACGCAAGTTTACACCCAATGGACGTGCGCAGCCCACTGGCGGCTTGAACCAAGCGCGTCAAAATGTGCTTAGCGCTGTTACTCGCCGCGCAATAGCGCTTTGGCTTGATCATTGCCGTCTAACAGCCTGTTTACGCGGCGTGTAACGCGCCACTGGCCATCCTCGCGCGCGCACTCCCAACGGTTGGCCGACAGCCGCCATACCGAAAACTCGCCATCACTGTGGCGATAAACCCGTGAGTAGGAGAGCGCGGTGGCGGTATCGCCTTTTACTGTAATAAAAGGCAGCCCCATTACGTGCGCGCTGCCATTGGCAACTAAGGCAAGGTGATCTGGGTTGTTTAGCAGCTCGCCGATAGCATTTGGCCCGGTGGCCTGCCATTCATCGCCCAAATCGTAAACGCCGTTTTCACTAAAGAGCGCACCTATTGCGCTGCGGCCCTCGGGGCTATCTGCCGTATCGGCAAGCGGGCCATAGCTTGCCAGTAATTGGCGAATGGCTTCGCAATCGCGCAGGTGTTGCACTTCTGCTTCCAGGGCTGCCAGCCGGGTTTCAATGCCATCCATACGTAATCGTCCTTACAGGTTGCAACGGGGTGGGCTAGTATGAAGCGCATAGGCAAAACCGCGCAAGGAGGCCGCATGGCACAAACGCCGCTTATCATTGAAGTTGCACTAAACGGACAAACGCCAAAATCGCAAAACCCCAATGTGCCCTACAGCGACGATGAAATTGTAGAACAAGCGCTAGCCTGCATGGACGCCGGTGCGGCCATTGTGCACAACCATACGCAAGAGCCGATTTTTGGCGGCACCGGTAAGTTCGATAGCGAAGCCTACGCCCGGCCATGGCGCCGCGTGTTAGAGGCGCGCCCCGACGCCATTCTTGTGCCAACTATGCCAGTTGGCCAACAAGGCGTGCCGGTAGAAGTGCGCTACAGCCACATTGTAGCCATGGCAAAAGAAGGCCTCATTGCGCAAGGCCTGTGTGACCCCGGCAGCTTCAACCTAAGCCTGATAGGCGCCGATGGCCTGTTCGCACCCAGTGACATGATTTACCGCAACGACATGAACGACTCACACTATTATGTTGAAACCTGCCGCGAGCTAAACCTTGGCCTGAGCGTTTCTATCTTCGAGCCAGGCTTTCTCAAATTTATGATGGCCTATGTAAGAGCTGGCAAGTTGCCGCCGGGCACGCTGTTTAAACTTTACTTCAGCACACCCGATGCATCGTTTGGTTTTGCCCCGACCGCAAAGGCGCTAGACGCGTACATTGAAATGATGGATGGCTGCAACGTGCCGTGGTTGGTTTCCTCGTTTGGGCAAGACTGCGTAGATTGCGGCATTGCAGAAGAAAGCATCAAACGCGGTGGCCATGTGCAGGTTGGGTTGGAACCGCGCATGGGAGCAGATGGTTCTACGCCTACCAACGTTGAGCTAGTGAAAAAAGTTGTTGAGTTGGCAGGGCGGCTGGGCAGGGAGGTGGCTACGCCGGAGGTGGCTGCGGGGATTTTGGGGTTGCCTGCTTATCCGGTTGGGTTTGGGGGTAAGTAGAATGTGTCTATATATGGATATGTCTAGTAGTCATCTATGGCTACATGTAACTACCCATGGCTAGATGTGGACAGGATGGCTATATTTACCTACAACACATACTTAACTGTTAGAAGCCCTTTCCCGCCACTTGCGCTAGACGCCAAAATGGTATATTTATTATACCATGCTGACTTTTGAATTTGACGAGCGCAAGAGTAATTCTAACTTCGAAAAGCATGGGATTGATTTCATCGATGCTCAGGCTCTGTGGTCTGACCCAGACCTCCTGGAGATTCAGGCTAGAACCGATGATGAAGCCCGATTCCTAGTAGTCGGCCTCATCGACACTAAACATTGGTCAGCGGTTATCACTTATCGAGAGGAAAGAGTCCGGATAATTTCAGTTCGGCGCTCACGAGAAGAAGAGGTATTGCTTTATGAAGGCTAAGAGCTTGGACAAAAAGTTCGACGAAGGGAAGGATATTATCGATGAACTTGATCTATCCAAAATACGGCGTCCCAACCAAAAGCAAAGGCGGGTAAACGTCGACTTTCCTACATGGATGATTGAGTCACTTGACCGCGAAGCTAGCCGTCTTGGGGTAACAAGACAGTCTATTATCAAGGTCTGGCTTGCTGAGCGTTTGGAGCAACGGGCTTCTAACAAGCCAAGCAAGAAGGACGCCGTGACCGGCGCCTCTTCTTGAGGCGTTAGGGGTCAAATGAAATCGATGCTTTTGCTACTTTTTCTCGCTTCTGCATCTCAAGCATATAGCTGGGAATGCTTAGGCGAACATAAAGGAATTCATTCCAAATTTGGCGACCACATATCCTATGCGTCAGAAATCTATTTGGGAAATATTATGAATGCCTATTTGGTCGAAAGCTCATCAAAAATTGTTTTTGAATTATCAGTGTCGGACGTCTTAAAGGGGACATACAAGAGGACAGTTACACTTTCTAGCCTGGCTAGTATGGAAGAGCCTGAAATATCGGTCGGTCAAAGTTATATTTTCTTCCTTTATGATAATCAAGAAGTAGATTCGTGTGGGATTTCAATAAAACTTCATCACGTTAACTCATTAGAGTGGCTTCGAGAAACGGTGACTTCCAGCGAAAAGCATAGTAATTATAGGTTTTTTGACGAAGCCACATTGAATCAACTGAGAGAGCTGCTGGTTTATGCTGATGGAAAACCCTAACAAGGCGAGGTTACGGACGTCAAAACCGCTGCGCGGTTTCGCCGCCCGCAACTCGCAGCGTTATGTGTCGAGTCCCAAATTGCCGCGAAGATTCGAGCCGGCACGGAAAATCTCGTACATTAATCTAGTGAAGGATATGAATACATACACAATGATAGGAAAGGAGCAACACCTATGAAGCGCTCGCTCCAAGACTGGGCCCACTTGGCGGAAATCATAGGTGGCGTTGCCATCATACTGTCCCTTGTTTTTGTGGGGTTTCAGCTGTCGGAAAACTCAAAGCAGGTGCGTTCAGAAACCGCTCATAATGTAACCGCGGGGTTGCAGAGTTGGTATAACGGATTAGGAGTGAGCGCCCAAGCTTCGGCGATTTGGCGTAAAGGTATGAGTGAGCCGGAAAGC
>JBGCDE010000179.1:0-15148 GCA_045105115.1 Pseudomonadales bacterium
ATCGGGTATTGGATAAGGCGAAAACTGGCGGCGGGCTTGCATGAGCGCGGGGTGCAATCAGGTGGTTCTGCATTTCTTGCGCGTAGCGCGGCAGTCCACGCACTTATTCATTTGCCACTCGAAAGCTAATTTTTCGTCTTGAGAACCCTTGAAACTAGCCACAAGGCCCCAATATACAAGCGAAGTTTCAAGCAATCCCTCCAAGGAGATCCAATCCATGACCGCAGAGACGGCCGCCAAGCAAACAATGGGCTTCCAAACCGAAGCCAAGCAACTACTTCAGCTGATGATTCATTCCTTGTACAGCAACAAGGAAATCTTCCTGCGTGAATTGATTTCAAACTCCTCAGACGCCGTCGACAAACTCCGCTTTGAAGCACTGTCTGACAGCTCTTTGTACGGCGATGACAGCGAACTCAAAATTCAGATCGACTTTGACGAAGAAGCTAACACCATCACCATCGCCGACAATGGCATCGGCATGTCGCGCGATGAGGTGGTTACCAATCTTGGCACCATTGCCAAGTCCGGAACTGCGCAGTTTCTTGAAAACCTGACCGGCGATGAGCAGAAAGATTCTCAGCTAATCGGTCAGTTTGGTGTGGGTTTCTACTCCGCGTTTATTGTTGCTGACTCAGTGACTGTTGTAACTCGTAGGGCAGGCAGTGCTGCCAACGAAGCTACCTCTTGGGAATCTGCTGGCGAAGCAGACTTCACCGTGGCCGATGCAGAGAAAGACGGTCGCGGTACCACCATCATCTTGCACCTTAAATCTGACGAAGCCGAATTCGCCAACGCGTATCGCTTGCGCAGTATTATTAAGAAATACTCAGACCATATTTCCATTCCAGTAATGATGGAAAAACAGGAAATGCCCAGTGCGGCAGACCCTGAAGAAGACGACGCAGAAAAGAAGGATGAGGTTGAAAAAGCCCCGGAGTATGAGGCGATCAACGCCGCTACGGCATTGTGGACGCGCTCACGTAAAGACGTGAGCGACGAAGAATATAATGAATTCTACAAGCACATTTCACACGATTTTGAAGACCCCTTGGCCTGGAGTCATAACCGGGTTGAAGGAAAGCTTGAGTACACCAGCTTGCTGTATTTGCCGGGACGTGCGCCTTTCGATATGTGGCAACGTGATGCCGCGCGTGGCTTGAAGCTTTACGTACAACGCACATTTATTCTGGACGACGCCGAGCAATTCTTACCTTTGTATCTGCGTTTTGTGAAGGGTGTGATTGATTCCAATGATTTGCCATTGAACGTGTCGCGGGAGATTCTGCAGAACGACCCCAACATCGACAGCATTCGTAATGCAGTGACCAAGCGCATATTGGATACGCTTGAAAAAATGAGCAAGAACGAGCCCGAGAAATACGCTACGTTCTGGAAAGAGTTTGGCCAAGTGCTGAAAGAAGGGCCTGCTGAAGATCACAACAACAAGGAAAAGATCGCCGGTTTACTGCGCTTCACAACCACGCACAGCGAAGGCGAAGATCAGGACCAATCATTGGCGCAATACATGGAGCGCATGCAGGAAGGTCAGGAAAAGATCTATTACATCGCGGGTGAAAACCTGACAACGGCGAAGAACAGTCCGCATCTTGAAGTATTCCGCAAGAAAGGCATTGAGGTGTTGTTGTTGCACGATCGCGTTGATGATTGGCTGATGGGCCATATGATGGACTTCGACGGAAAGCAGCTACAAGACGTTGCCAAGGGCGAGCTTGATCTGGGTGAGCTGGACAACGAGGAAGACAAGAAAGCGCAACAGGAGCTGTCCGAGAAACACAGTGGGCTGGTTGAGCGCGCCAAGGAAGCATTGGGCGATGAAGTAAACGAAGTACGAATTACTAATCGCCTGACAGACTCGCCAGCGTGTTTGGTGGTTGGCGAGCACGATATGGGCGCACAGATGCAGCGCATCCTTGAGGCGGCCGGACAACAAGTGCCGGAAACAACACCAACGCTGGAGCTCAACCCTGAGCATGCCCTGGTAGGCAAGCTGGATGAAGAGGCCGATGAAGATCGGTTTAAGGAATTGCTCAGTGTGCTGGTTGATCAGGCGCGCCTGGCCGAAGGCAGCCAGTTAAATGACCCTGCCTCGTTTGTTGCTCGTCTGAACCGTCTGCTGTTAGAGCTGACGGACTAGCAGTATACTTAGGGCCCTTAGCGGCAGGCCGGTGGCTTGCCGCATACAATAAAAATGTGTGGACCTATGAGCGGAAACGCAAAAATCGCCGTTCTGGGCGGCGGTAGTTTTGGTACGGTTATCGCCAATATTCTCGCCGGCAATGGGTTTGACACAACCTTGTGGCTGCGTAATGCTGACGACGCTGAAGAAATAAATACCCAGCATTTCAATACCCGCTATTTACCCGAATTTCCATTGCATGAAAGCCTTAAGGCCAGCACTGATCTGCGCGAGTCGGTCAGCAGCTGTGGTGTAGTTTTTATGGCTGTGCCCAGTTCATCGAGCAGGCAAGTAGCCAACACGATGAAGGAATGGGTTGCGGCAGGTACTCTTGTTGTCAGCATGACCAAGGGTATTGAAGCCGGTAGCTATAAATTAATGAGCCAGGTACTGGCCGAGGAATTACCGCTTGCGAAAATTGCGGTGATGAGTGGGCCCAATCTGGCCAGAGAGATCGCCGCGGGGCAAATGACCGGTACTGTTATTGCGAGCGCGGATACTGAGGTTCAGCAAATTGTTCAAAACCTTCTTAAATCGCCGAATTTCAGGGTGTATGTCAATCCTGATGTGTTCGGGGTGGAGTTAGGCGGGGCGTTAAAGAATATTTACGCGATTGTGTCAGGAATTGGCGCTGCCATGGAGATGGGCCAGAATACAATTGGCATGCTGTTAACCCGCAGCTTGGCTGAAATGAGCCGTTTTGCCGTGCGTATGGGCGCAAACCCAATGACGTTTCTGGGGCTTAGTGGCGTAGGTGATTTGATTGTGACCTGTATGTCGCCATTGAGCCGTAACTATCAACTCGGGTATCAGATTGGCTTGGGTAAGCCCCTGGATAAGATACTCGAAGAGCTTGGGCAGGTTGCCGAAGGATTGAATACTTTGCAGATGGTCAAGCAAATGGCTGATGACAAAGAAGTGTATATGCCGCTGGTGAGTGGCCTGCATGCAATATTGATTGAACAAAGAGACGTCGGCGAAGTGATCAGTAGCCTCATGGGCGGTGAGCAAACGAGTGACGTAGAGTTTCTGCAAGCGAATGATGTGATTGCAGAGAACACAGAGGAAGGAAGTTTGGATGTCGACTGATGTGAATGAAGTGGGCCAGGAGTTGCGGTTTGATGTAGGCGATATGCGCTACGCCGCAAAGGCGTTTGGGCCTGCAGACGGCATTCCTTTATTGGCTTTGCATGGCTGGCTGGATAATGCCGCGAGCTTTGATGTAATTGCTCCCATGCTGGATCAATGCAGAGTAGTGGCCGTCGACTTATCCGGCCAAGGATTTAGCAGCCATCGACCGTCAAGCAGCCAGTACCTGATATGGTCAGATCTGGTGGACCTTCTATCGATTGCTGATCAATTAGGCTGGGAGACTTTTAATGTGATTGGCCATTCTCGGGGTGGCATGATCTCAACTTTGTTGGCCATTTCCTCACCGGAGCGAGTGAAGAAACTGGTAACGCTGGACACCTTGATGCCGTTTCCGAGCCCGGCCGAAGAAGCCACCAAAAACCTTAGGGAATACATTCGTGACGAGCGAAAGTTTCTCGCAAGAAAGGCTCAGAATCTTGAACAGAAACCGTTCGCAACCTTGGATAAAGCGGTTGAAGTTCGACAAATGCTGATGCCTATAGAGCACGATTCAGCGATCAGAATTCTTCGTCGCGGTAGTCGTGAAGTGGAAGGGGGTTATGTTTGGCGGCACGATGAGCGCTTGAAAGGCAGGTCGGCGTTTAAGCTCAGTGGCGAGCATAATGAGTTTCTATATCAGGACCTGGACAGTGAAACCTTGTTTTTTATAACTACGGATCAGTTGAAAAGATCGCCGCATATTACTGAATTTGCTGAAAAAAATGACAAAGTTCAAGTAATTGGTGTAGAAGGTAATCATCATTTTCACTTGGAAGACCCTGTTCATGAGATAGTGCCTAGAATCCAGCAGTTTCTGTCTGTATAGCGACCCGTGTGAATGCAATGAACTACGTAATGCAAAAGATCTTTTATAGCCTGATGTTGAGCGTTTGCCTGGCTGCCGGCATTTCGCCGGCGCATGCACAAGCGATAGTTAGCGACGAAGCTGGCAGCGCAGACCTGGAATTTTTAAGCCGGTATCGCGACTCAGGCATTGTTCGTTATGAGCAATCCAACAGCTCAGATTTCCTGTTTGCTCTGGCCAGGGTGAGAAAGTTAAACAATCGCTGGCAAGCTGAGCAAGAGCGCAGGGTTTCTGGCGAGTACACCAGTATTACCTATAGGGCGCCGGATCGTATTCCGTCCAAGAGTGTGTTCGAACATTTCAGTTTACAAATTGAAGCCGCCGGATTTGAGAACCTGTTTGAGTGCGCTGGGCGTTCCTGTGGTGGCAGCAATAAATGGGCAAATGTTATCTACAGTGAAAAGCGATTGTATGGTCCCGACGTTAACCAACGTTATCTGGTGGCGGGCAAGGGCAATGAAACCTTGGCGCTGTATGTGATTAAGCGCGGCAATAAGCGGGTGTACGCGCGGATTGATTATGTTGTCTCGCGCGGTCCAGAGCAACAGAGCCAGGTCGACTTAAGCTGGTCAGAACACCTGCAGCGAAATGGCAAAGTGACTGTGCCATTGGACAGCGACGATGTGCAGGGCGAATCAGGTGAGCTAAAACAACTGGTGGGCTGGTTGAGCGGTTCCGGCAAAACCCTTCACGTAGTAGGGCACGCCTATCGCGCGGGCGAAGGTGAGGCTAGCATTGATGAGTTAAAGAGTCGTTCACTGGATTCGGCTATCTCATTGCGTCGCCGCATGATTGAGCTGGGCGCTGATGCCTCAGCGATTGAGGCCCACGGTCTTGGTCCATTGGCACCAGGCCAGGCGTCGGGGGCGGACAGGCTCGAATTATTGATTATTGATTATTGATTAAACGTATTAATCTTTAACCAACGACAGAAACTCCATGCGAGTGAGTTCATTGGAGCGGAATGTGCCCAGCATCGCTGAGGTTTTCATCGAAGAGTTTTGCTTTTCAACGCCACGCATCATCATGCACATATGCTTGGCTTCAACAATAACGCCAACGCCAGCCGCATTTGTCACGTCACGAATGGTTTCCGCAATTTGCAGTGTCAGATTTTCCTGAATCTGTAATCGGCGGGCAAACATGTCTACAATTCTGGCAATCTTCGACAGGCCAATGACCTTACCCTGCGGCAGGTAGCCTACGTGGCACTTACCAATAAATGGCAGCAGATGATGTTCGCACAATGAGTACAGCTCAATGTCCTTGACCAATACTATCTCGTTACAGTCTGACGGAAACAGGGCGTTGTTAACGACCTCTTCCACCGTTTTGTCATAGCCGTTGCATAAAAACTGCATTGCTTTGGCTGCGCGTGTAGGTGTGTCCTGTAAGCCTGGTCTGTCCAGATCCTCTCCGACAGCGCCGATAATGCTCTCATAGGCTTCTTTCATGACAATATTTCCGTACTACTCAATGTTTGGTTGGCATAATATCAGACCTCCTTCGCAATTGCAGACTCGGCCTGTAGGCCGCTATTTATCTAAAAGCGACACTCTCAGCGAGTAGCTGCCGAAAATGGACCCTATTTGATGAATGATTTAGACGTTGCCAGCAAGGAATTGCATACGGTTCGGGATTTCATACGTTGGGGCACCTCCCGGTTCAACGAAAACCGATTGTATTTTGGCCACGGCACAGACAATGCCTGGGACGAGTCGGTTCAGCTTGTGATGCGCGCATTGCACCTTCCGATGGAATCGGGTGGCGAAGTGCTGGACGCAAGGCTCACATCCGAAGAGCGTAAATTGTTAACCGTAGTGATTGCTACACGCATCAAAGAGCGTATTCCTGTGGCGTATTTAAACGGTGAAGCCTGGTTTGCCGGCTTACGATTCAAAGCCGACGAGCGAGCGCTTATTCCCCGTTCACCGATCGCCGAGTTGATTGAGCGAGGGTTTGAGCCGTGGAAAGCCGCGCACGAGATTGGTCAGGTACTGGACCTCTGCACTGGCGGTGGTTGCATCGGCATAGCGGCTGCGCATTATCTGCCAGACGCCAGAGTGACGCTGGCCGACTTAAGTGAGCCTGCGCTGGAGCTGGCTGCAATCAATGTTCGTGAGCATCACATGCAGCCGCACATTGATATCTATCACTCTGACTTGTTTTCCAGCCTGCCAGAAAATGAAACATACGACCTTATTGTCAGCAACCCGCCATACGTTGACGCAGAAGATTTTGCGAGTATGCCCGCGGAATATCGCCATGAACCAGAAATGGCATTGACCGCGGGAGACGACGGGCTGGACATTGTGCATCGCATATTGCGCGAAGCATCACATTGGCTCAATGATCAGGGGGTGTTGATTGTTGAAGTGGGTAATAGTCAGCCCGCGCTGGAAGCGAGTTACCCGGCTATAGCGTTCAACTGGCTGGAATTCGAGCGTGGTGGTCATGGCGTGTTTGCGCTGGATAAAAGTGAACTGCAAAAACATTTTTGACGGCATGCCGAAACTTGCTCACAAGTGCGTATAATTCGCGGTCATCTTCCTGGTTGATTTAAACGTTTATGGCCGGCAACACAATTGGCAAACTGTTTACCGTGACAACTTTTGGCGAAAGCCATGGTGCTGCACTGGGCTGCGTGGTTGATGGTTGCCCGCCGGGGCTGGAAATAGACGTTGCAGACTTGCAGCGTGATCTGGACCGTCGTAAGCCGGGCACGTCACGTTATACAACCCAGCGCAAGGAAGCGGACGAAGTTGAAATCTTGTCTGGCGTGTTTGAAGGTAAAACAACCGGAACCCCTATCGGCTTGCTGATCCGCAATACTGATCAGCGTTCAAAAGATTACAGCAACATAAAAGACAGTTTTCGCCCAGCGCATGCCGACTTAAGCTACCAAAAGAAATACGGTATTCGCGATTATCGTGGTGGTGGTCGCGCCTCGGCCAGAGAGACGGCAATGCGAGTGGCTGCAGGCGCTATTGCTAAAAAGTATTTGCAGTCCGAATTCGGTGTGAACATATTTGGCTTTCTGTCACAGCTTGGACCGTTGAAAATTCAAAACATTGAACTGGACACGATTGAAGAAAATCCGTTTTTTTGCCCCGACCCGGCGCTTGTACCCGAGATGGAACAGTACATGGCCAAACTCAACAAAGAGGGTGATTCAATCGGGGCTAAGATATCGGTCATGGCAACAGGCGTGCCGGTTGGTTGGGGTGAGCCCGTGTTTGACAAGCTGGACGCCGAGATTGCCTACGCCTTAATGAGCATCAATGCTGTGCGCGCTGTTGAATTGGGTTCAGGCTGCGCCGTAGTAGAACAGAAAGGCAGCGAGCACCGTGATGAAATTAGCAGCAGTGGCTTTCTGAGTAATAATTCGGGCGGCACTCTTGGTGGTATCAGCAGTGGCCAGGACATTGTTGCGCATCTTTCGCTGAAGCCTACGTCCAGTATTCGCCAGCCAGGGCAGAGTATTGATAAGGATGGCAAAGACATAGAAGTGGTCACCACGGGACGCCACGATCCCTGCGTTGGTATTCGAGCCACACCCATCGCTGAGGCCATGCTGGCCATTGTGTTGCTGGACCATGCTTTGCGAGACAGAGGTCAAAATTCTGGCGTTGTGCGCTAAGGCCAGCAACACGAGCAAAGAAAATGCCACAAAGACCGATAATAACGCACAGTCTTTGGCAATATTCATTCTTCACGTTGGCTTGCTCGCTTGAACTTGTTTTAATCCCCCCTCAAGAATTCCCAGAGTAATAATATTAAGCATGCTCGCGCCGATTAGCGAAAATGAAACCACCGTCTACGGCTTCGTACGTGACGAGGTGATGCTTGCGCCTTCTGTAGATACGCAAGACCGCTTAATCAGCAATCGCAGGGTGTTGCTGGACTTACCTGAATTCAACGCGTGCACTTTGTTGTACCGCGATATGTTCTCGATTCCAAACAGCAGTATTAATGCGGGCGGCTACTATTCAGCGATGATGCACTTTGGTGCACCGTACGAAGGTGTTGAGTACGAATGGGAGCAGTGGCTGGAAGCGTTTGAAGATATGCTAGGCAAGATGTTTTGGGTAAGCGCTGTGGTTCATCTTGAAACACCTTTCTCGGGAACGCATACCCATATATGGGAAACAGCCGACGAGTTTCATCAGCCGGGTTCGCGCGAGTTTGAAATGCGTTGCGAATGGACCAAAGACAAAGGTTTTTTCCGTCAGCTGGAAAACGCCTGAGTCATGGTCAGCAAGGCACGGCGCCGCTGGCGGCTAGCCAAAACACTGATACTTGCTGTAGTTGCGACCGTTGTGTTGGTGGGCTCTGCCATCAAAACCTGGGGTGCCGATCCTGAAGAGCAGTTTGAGTTCTTTTTACTGTGCCTGTTGATGATTGCCGCCACAGCAATTCTTGGTGCTATGTTGGCGGGTTTGCTGATATTCATAAGAGGTCTGCGCAAGTAGACACCCACCACTTACAGCGTCGTTTACTTCAAGCCAATATCCAGGTCGAGCTCATTGGCTATCTGCTCTAGCTCGTCTTCAAACTGCTCAGAGTTCAGATCAGCGGGTATGGCGATATCCACTTCAGCTTCAAACAATCGCTCGGCGCTCATCGGTGCGCTACGTATTTCACTATTGAGTTGTTCGACATTGATGTCCCACTTGCTGAAGGCGCGGGATAATTCGTGCACGATACCGGGTCGATCATTGCCTAGAACTTCCACACTGCGCAGGCTACGTGGTTTCTCAGTAGCGTCTGCTTCCTCAGCATGCAAGCTGATAACAAAGTGATCGTTGCGCAAACTTTCAAGTTCGGCTCTAAGCGCCGCACCTTTGTCCGCTGGAACGGCGGCTCGTACAATGCCTGTAAATTGACCGCCCAATCGAGCCAGTTTGCTCTCTAGCCAACTGCCGCCGTGTCGACTGACAGCAGCGGCAAGCGTTTCAAGTAGGCCGGGTTTGTCTGGTGCCATGAATGTAAATACAATGTGCGATTGCATCAGCCGTGCCCTCATAAGATTATTGTTTTGATTATACCCACAGATCGATTGTCAGCAGAGGCCTTACAAGGCCTTATTGAAGAGTTCGTGAGCCGCGAAGGCACGGACTACGGGCAGCAAGAATTCAGTTTTAACCGAAAATGCGAGCATGTGCAGCGCCAGCTGGTGAGCGGCGCGGTTAAAGTTGTATTCGACGCTGCCACCGACAGTTGCAACCTGAAGTCTAAGGAAGATCTGGATCGACAGGCATCAGCTGATCAGGAACAACCTTGAGCGGGCTGCAGCCATGAGCGGGCAAGAGCCATGAGCAGGCAAGAACCATGAGCGAGCAGATATCAGATCACGTTTTGGACACCACTGGCTTGTTGTGTCCTGAGCCCGTGATGCTGTTGCACAACAGCATCCGCGATGCCTCGCATGGCGAGGTGATTAAAGTCATTGCCACCGACCCTTCAACGCAGAGAGATATTCCAAAATTCTGCGAGTTTCTTGGTCACGAGTTAGTGTCTGACAGCCAGGAAAACGAGCTTTATCTCTATTGGATTCGCAAGGATCAACCGGATTAGAAGATAGTAAACAAGGTCAGTGCGATGGCCATACCAAGCATAGGTACCAACACCGTAAGCACGGCCACTGGCGGGTAAGCGTTCTGATAGTTCTCACCACAGATCGCGCGAATTGTTGTCACCACGTAGCCATTGTGCGGAAGAGAGTCCAATCCACCTGACGCGATGGCCACCATGCGGTGCAGCTCATCTGGATCAACGCCTTGCTCTAGGTAATGTGGCGCTACTGCGGGAAGTGCGATGGATTGCCCTCCTGAAGCCGAGCCTGTTAGCGCACATATAACCGTGACCGCAATAGAGGCGCCTATAAGCTCATTGCCGGGTAGACTGGTCAACCAACCCACGGCTAAATCAAACGCAGGAGAGGCCTTGGCAACGGTACCAAAGCCTACTACGGCTGCGGTGTTGCCAATGGCCACCAGCGCACCCATAGCGCCAATGCCCAGGGCGACGCCAGGTGCTTTCAAGGTCTTTGCATTCAGCGCCCAAGTCAGAAAACAGCCGGCTCCCAAAGCGATTACTAAAGCGTATTTGCCCAGAGTTTGATGGAAACCAAAACTGAAACCCAATACAGCGAGCAACGGCAGCATGGAAACTAATGGATTGGGTAAATTGGATGTATCCGCTTGCGGGTCATCATCGCGCGCAATGAAATGCTCACCGGCTGCCACGGCTTTGCCAACCATGCGGTTCAGCAAAACATAGCCAAGCCCTGCCATGATGACGGCAACCACAAGACTCTCTTGCCACGCGGCATAAGGCGAGGTGCCCAGAAATTCGATGGGTATCCAGTTTTGAATTTCAGGAGAGCCTGCGGAAGTCATGGTAAACGTAGCGGAACCAAATGCCAGGCAGCCGGGTATGAAGCGCCGCGGCAAGTTGGCTTCGTGAAATAACCCTACAGCCACGGGATAAACAGAAAAGGCAACAATAAAGACGCTGACGCCGCCGTAGGTAAGTATTGCGCAGGCCAACACCACCGCAAGAGGTGCATGCTGTGAACCAAACTTCGCCAATATCAAGTGCGCGACGCTGGCCGCCGCGCCGCTGTCTTCCATCAGTTTGCCAAAAATACTACCGAGCAGAAACATGAAAAACCAAGCGCCGATAAACGACGTGAAACCCTGCATATAGGATTCAACGTAATTAGCTTGCTCCGTGCTTCCATTGAGCGTCGGAAAAAAATCCAGGCCACCGGTAACCGCAACGATAATTGCGCAGGCCGGTGCGGCAACCAGTGGATTTGCGCCGCGCAATGTTACCCACATCAACAGCAACAGCGCGATAACCAACCCGACTAAACTCAACATGACGTGACCACTATTCGCTCAATTCTTGTTACCAGCAGACTGGCCTAATGCGCTAGTATACCGTTTCTAGATCTTTCAGTTTTTCGAGTCTCGCGTGAAGCCATTACCAACAAATACTATCGATGAGCTGTTCAGCTTTATCTACACTGCGGTGCAGTCAGCGGGCGAAGAGAGTCTTGGCTATTTTAGAACCGGTTTGAGTGTTGATAATAAGGCTGCAGCTGGAAAGTTTGATCCGGTAACAGAAGCCGACAAAGCCGTAGAACGTAAATTGCGCGAGCTTATTGAGCAACGCTTTCCAAAGCATGCCATTCTTGGAGAAGAATTCGAGCCTCGAGCTGGCGCCGAAGAAAATGATTTCCACTGGCTGATTGACCCCATCGATGGAACCCGATCATTTATTTCAGGTGTGCCAGCTTGGGGTGTGTTGCTGGCTTTGCTTTACAAAGGTGAGCCACTGCTCGGTGTCATGCACCAGCCTTATCTGAAAGAGACCTTCGTTGGACTACGCAATGAGGCTGAGTCGCAAGCCTGGTTTTTTCGGGAAAAGCTAGAGCTGGATCAACCGTTGTCAGTAAGTCGCGTAGAGATGCTAGAGCAAGCAATATTGTTCAGCACGCACCCCGAAATATTTGAGCAAATTCCTGGCGCATTTGCGCGTTATCAGGCCGTGGCCGAGCGATGTAAACTGATGCGTTATGGTGGTGATTGTTACTGCTACTCGCTGTTGGCCATGGGTCAAATTGATTTGGTGATTGAAGCAGACCTGCAAGACTATGACATTCTTCCGCTTGTGCCGATCGTTGAGGCTGCGGGAGGAGTCATCAGTACCTGGAGCGGCGAGCCAGTAAGAGCCGGTGGTCAGGTAGTCGCTGCCGCAACTCCAGCGCTGCACGAGCAAGCGCTTCGAGTGCTCAATGCAGGCCAGTGAGTTGGGGTCGCGTTTGGCTAGTAGTGATCGACATCAGGCAAATGATCTTATTGATCTGTTTAATGCGCTGTTCGTTCCAGAACAAAAAACGAAACTGATTGGCGGTGGCGATGAGCCACTTTACTTGCCGGCTACACATGACTTTCCTTATGCACGCGTAGTCTTTACGGCTGATTATTTCTCCAGCGCGCTGCATGAAATTGCGCACTGGTGTTTAGCCGGTCCGCAAAGACGCGCGCAAGTTGATTACGGGTATTGGTATGTTTCTGACCGCAGCCCAGAACAGCAACGAGAGTTTGAGCGAGCTGAAGTAAAACCTCAGGCCCTTGAACAACTCTTTTCACAAGCCTGCGGCTATCCATTTCGACCTAGCTTCGATAATTTGCGAGTGCCTGAGTACTCCAGCCAGTGGTTTGATGAGCGCCGAGATATACAGGTACAGCACTTTCTTGATTCTGGTCTCCCGGCAAGGGCTCAGCAATTTTATAGCGCTCTTCATGACTATTACTTTATCGCGGATGGACAAAGCATGGTTAGCGTATATGGCTAATCGCCAAGCTGTTTATCTGCTGGATGCGTCGATCTACATATTTCGTAGCTACTTTGCCATGCCAGATGTGTGGCATAACGATCAGGGGTATTCTCTAAATGCTGTGCACGGTTACACTTTGTTTCTTCTCAAACTTCTCTCTGAGTTAAATCCTGCTCGCATAGGCGCTGCTTTTGACGAAAGTCTGGGTCAATGCTTCAGAAACGATATTTACCCAGAGTACAAAAGTAGTCGCGCGTTGCCAGATGACTCTCTCGCATTTCAACTCAAAGCCTGTAAACGAATCACTGAATTGCTGGGTATTCGAAGTTACGCGCATAAACGTTATGAAGCTGACGATTTGATTGCTACCCTTGCTCGTTCGTCTCGAACCAGTGGGCGTCCCGTGCACATTTTGTCGCGCGACAAGGACTTGGCGCAGCTCGTTAAAAAACCAGATGATTGTGTTTTTGATCCTGTCGATTCACGACGGCTTGATTACGATGCGATTGTGGAAAAATTTGGTGTGCGCCCCGATCAGTTGATTGACTATCAAACCCTATTAGGTGATCCGGTTGATGATATTCCGGGTGTGCCCGGTATTGGTGCTAAGACGGCAGCAAAGTTGCTTCAACATTTCGATAGCTTAGTTGTTTTGCTTGAGAACCTGGATGAACTGGGTAATGGTGAGTGGCGCGGCGGTGCGCGTTTGCAGCAATCACTTTGCGAGCACCGTGAGCAAATGGAAGTGTCCAGGCAGCTTGTGCAGTTGCTGGATCAGGTGCCCATGGCTTTTTCAATCGCAGATTTGCAATGGCAAAATCCATCACTGGATGCAGTTAAAAACTATCTCAAGAAAATTGGCCTCGAAGGGCGAATACTACGTACCGTAGAAAATAGTGATATTTGGTGTCCAGCATGACAATAAAATTGCTGGCGGATGAGAATCTTGCTGCATTGGAACAAAATTTCGGCGCGAATGTTGAGCTAAGAACACTTTCAGGCCGAACGCTTTGTGCCGCTGATATTCAAGACGCTGACGCGCTGCTTATTCGCTCAGTGACGGAGATCAATGAGCAATTGCTGTCCGGGAGCTCTGTGCGTTTTGTTGGCAGTGCAACGATCGGCACAGACCATGTAGATTTGGCCTATTTACAGCAAGCCAATATCGAATTCTGCAATGCACCGGGCAGTAACGCCGACTCGGTGGCTGATTACGTCTGTTCGTCAATTGCCGCTTTAGTGCCAGAGCCCGACCAAATAGCTCATGCCAATTTGCGAGCCGGCGTTATTGGCTTGGGTCAGGTAGGTAGTCGCGTAGCCAAACGTTTAGCGGCCCTTGGTTACGATGTGAAAGGCTACGACCCTTTTCTCACGGAGTCTGACTGCGCGCTGTCAGAATCACTTCATGAACTGGCCGATTGTGATTTGATTAGTCTGCACGTTCCTTTAAGCCACGATGGCCCTTATCCAACGCATCATATGATCAATGCGGAGTTTCTTGGCCGTTTATCCAGTAGAGCGATATTAATCAATACAAGCCGAGGAGGGGCTATCGCCACTCAAGATCTAGTTTACTGTTTGCACAATAATCAAGGTATTCACGCCGTACTGGATGTTTGGGAAGGGGAGCCAAAAATCGATCGTGAGCTGTTAGGGCTGGCGAGTATTGCAACGCCGCACATAGCGGGCTACGCGATCGACGGAAAAATACGTGGTACCGAGATGATTGCAGCTGCTTTCTATGACTATTTTGAGGAGCCAGCTGAAACAGCGAACGACACTAACACGCTTTGCATGCTGGATTGCGAAGGTCAGGTCAGTATTCGCGATATTATTCTGCGCGCTTATGATGTTCGTGAAGACGATTGGCGATTGCGCAGTGCCTTAAATGAACCTGACATTGGGCAAGCATTTGACCTGTTGCGAAAAACCTATCCGCTTCGACGCGAGTTCGGATTGACAAACTTGCTGATCGATTCGTCTTTACCTATTGAAAGTCGTCAAATACTAGGTGATCTAGGTTTTACGCTGGCATGAATCTGGATGTCTTGAGCGCTGAATGCGAGCGCGGTTTGAACGATTTCTTTGGCGATAGCCGTCGGATATTCCATGGCAGAGGCATGACCTATCAAGGTCTTGAGTCGATTTGCGTAGATTTGTTTGCGCCAGTCATGCTGGTTAGCGCGTTTGACGACTCAGTGCCGGAATTAACTCTAAAGGCGTGGGCGGCTGGCATGATGTCACGCGCCGCAGTCAAGGGCATTCAGTGCATAGCGCTGCTTCGACGCTATACCAAGCCGGCTAGTATAGGGGTGTTAGAAGGAAAAATGCCTGAGTATGTCTATGCGTCTGAGAATGGCGCAAAGTTCGAGTTAAATATGTCGGGCAACCAGAATGTTGGTTTTTTCCTGGATGCAGAACCCGCTCGAAACTGGGTTCGAAAGCAAGCAATGAATAGAAAAGTTCTCAATCTATTCGCTTATACCGGATCTTTTTCGGTGGCCGCAATTCAAGGTGGTGCATCAAAGGTTGTCAATGTTGATATGAGCCGAAGTGCTATTCGAACCGCTCAGGGCAATCATCAAAGAAACTTTGTGAATGA
>JBGCDE010000180.1:0-3569 GCA_045105115.1 Pseudomonadales bacterium
CCTGCTTTGTGCATTCAGACTCTGATCATCCAGCATGTCGACCACAGGCAGACGTAAAGGTACTCATTATTGGAAACTCCCATGTTCCGGACGTCTTCAATTTCCTGCACGGTGCATTCGCGGTGGACGAGAACATTGGCCTGACAGTGTTTGGTGATGTAAATCTGTGCAAAAACCTTGAGCGAGTGGACGGCCGGTTTGTCAGTACCTCGCCTGCCTGTCAGGAACGGTTGGATGCACTCTTTGACGGAGGTGTCGCGACTTCGATCGACGTCATTGTCTATGGTGCGAATCGGCCCTACCGCTCAAACAAGCAGAATTTGCTGGCGCTAGTTAAGGCAGTGAAAGCCAAAAACCCGCGTGCCAAACTGCTGACCTACGGTGGTTATATCAATACCGTTGTACCGTGTGCCCGTTTGGTAAACGAAACGCAAACGACGGACAGTTGTGCGATGCCCGAGAATGTCGAATATTTCGCCAATCAACCCGAGCAGCAGCCTCTGTATGATGATTTTGCGCTTATAGAGGATGGCTACATCGATCGCGTTGCCATGTTATGCAAGAATCGCGTTCTGCAAACTTGCCTGACTAGAACAGAGGATGGCTCGCCGATGTTCTACGATCGCCATCATCTTTCTCGACCGTTTGCTGAAATGACGGGACGAATGTATCTCAACAAGCACCCAGACTTCTTATATGATCTGGTAAAGTGAGCGGCGCAGGGCCAACGCTGCTGCGATCACGGCTTTAGGATTGGTAAATGCTGGAAATTTTTAACAAATGGTACCGCCGCTATCTCTTCGAGGAAGAGTCGGTACTTTTGCTCGTTCTGCTTTTCGTCAGCGTACTGATGCTGATGACTATTGGGGATATTTTGGCCCCTCTGCTAGCGTCCATTGTGCTGGCTTATCTAATGCAGGGTGTTGCGAATCAGCTTACCAGCCACGGTGTACCCCAATGGTTGGGGGTGAGTCTTGCCTTCTTAATCTTCGTTGGCGCCTTCTTCTGGATTTCTCTAGGTCTGTTGCCTCTGGTTTGGCGACAGTTCGCCAGCTTGGCCGCTGAAATGCCTCGGATGCTGGAGCAAGGCAAGCAATTGCTCAGCGTTTTACCCGAACAGTATCCGCAAATAATCAGCCAGCAGCAGCTTAACCAGCTTGTGGGCGCTGCTCAGGCTGAATTTGCCGGCTTGGGTCAGGCAGTAGTTACTCGCTCATTGGCGACAATATCGAGCCTCTTTACCGTGATGGTGTACATGGTGCTAATCCCTATCATGGTGTTCTTTTTTCTAAAAGACAGAGAGCTGATCCTTGATTGGTTTGGCACTTTTCTACCGAGCGAGCGTCCCCTGTTGCGCCGCATCTGGGGTGAAATGAATGTGCAGGTTGCCAACTATGCCCGCGGCAAGGTGCTCGAGATTCTAATTGTTGGCTCTGTTAGCTACGCGGCTTTTGCCTGGATGGGTCTGAACTACGCCGCCTTGTTGGCGCTGCTTGTTGGCTTGTCGGTGATCATTCCTTATGTAGGCGCAGCACTGGTTACGCTGCCCGTGGTTGCAGTGGGCTTCTTCCAATGGGGCTTTAATAATGAATTTTATTACCTCGTGCTTGTCTACTTTGTCATACAGGGTCTGGACGGTAACGTATTGGTACCCATGTTGTTCTCAGAGGCGGTGAATCTGCATCCGATTGCCATTATTATGGCGATACTATTTTTCGGCGGCATCTGGGGGCTTTGGGGTGTTTTCTTTGCGATTCCCTTGGCTACGCTGATAAAAGCCATTATTAATGCCTGGCCGGATCCTGTGCCAGACGTGCCAGAGCCTATTCCAGAGGCAGAGGCACAACCTTAGAACTAACGGAGAACCCGATGCCTGCAATTCTTTCCCAGCGGGGCGTAGCGCCATTGCTGACTTTCGCTGTTTTGGTTGTTTTGGCGGCATGCGCCAGTATTCCTGATTCCGGGGCGAAAGTAGTTCAGAGCCCCAATGACACTAACCGTTACCGGTTGCTGACGCTGGAGAACGACCTTCAGGTTTTACTAATCTCCGATCCAAGTAGCCCCAAGGCGGCGGCATCGCTGGATGTCAAAGTAGGCAGTGGTGACAACCCTCCGGGTCGGGGCGGGTTGGCGCACTTCCTTGAGCACATGCTGTTTCTGGGCACAGATAAGTATCCCGACGCTGCGGAATACGAAGAGTACGTAACGGAGCATGGTGGTACCCGCAATGCCTACACCAGCTTTGAGCACACCAATTATTTTTTTGATATCGATGCTGAATACCTGCCCGAAGCGTTAGATCGATTTGCCCAGTTTTTTATAGCGCCTCGCTTTGATGCTGAGTACGTAGAGCGTGAAAAAAACGCCGTACAAGCTGAGTACCAGATGGGGCTTAAGAGCGATGCTCGCCGGGGACTCGATGTGCTGCAGGAAGTGATGAACCCGGAACATCCCTATAGCCAGTTTTCCGTCGGTAGTCTTGAATCATTGGCAGATCGGCCGCAAGCGTCGGTTCGCGATGACTTGCTGTCATTTTATGAGAAGCATTACTCAGCTAATGCCATGCGTTTGGTAGTGCTGGGCTCGGAATCGCTGAATGATTTGGAAAAGCTCGTTCGGCCGATGTTTTCAGTCATTCCCAATCGGGAGTACCAGCCGGCAGACATAGAAGCACCGCTGTTTGCCGATGGCGCGCTGCCAATGCTTGTACAAATAGAGCCCCAGGCAACGCTGCGTCAGTTGCAGGTAAGTTTTCCTATCAATGACTATCGCGGTGACTATCACGTTAAGCCAGTAGGGTATTTGGGCAATCTGGTAGGACACGAGGGCGAGGGTAGTTTGCTGTCGCAACTTAAGGCCGAAGGGTTAGCAGAGAGTTTGGCTGCGGGCTCAGGCCTGGGCTGGCGAGGCGGGGCGCTGTTTAGTGTCACTGTTACCCTTACCCAAGCTGGGCTCGATGACTACGACAGGGTCTTGCAGTTGCTGTTTGAATACATGGCCATGCTGCGAACAAAGGGGCCGCAGGAGTGGCTCTATGATGAGCAGACGCAACTGGCGCAGTTGCGATTTCGTTTCAAGGAAGCCTCAGAACCTATGGGCTATGTGAGTATGCTCTCTAGCGGGATGCACTACTACGCACCACAGGACATTCTTCAGGGGCCTTACATCATGGACGACTACGAGGCGGCGATGTTGTCCGGCCTTATGGAGGATATCAACCCTGAGAACGCTCTGATCGTGCTCAGTGATAAGTCTGCGCAAACCAACCGCAAGAGTGTGCACTACGATGTTGCTTACTCCCGGGCGCCCGTGGAGAACGCGCGCACTGCGGCCTGGGCGACAACGGCCCCAGAGGCTGAGTTGGCCTTGCCTATCCCTAATGCGTTCATCGCTGAAGACGTGTCGATGGTAGAGCTGCCACCTAAATCCCCCGAGCACCCGTTGGTGGCGTGGCAGCAGGGCAGGCAGAAAATCTGGTTCTTGCAGGATGATGAGTTCCGGGTCCCTAAAGGGGCGACCTATGTGAACTTTCGTTCTCCTCTAGTAGGGCAATCAGCCAATCAAACCGC
>JBGCDE010000181.1:0-15469 GCA_045105115.1 Pseudomonadales bacterium
CTGGATACTCATCTAAGCGGCAGTATTGAACTTTCACAAATGGTGCTTGCCTCGTTCGCTGCAGGCGCTGGCATCGGGCTACTTGTCTTTGGTGAACTAGGCAGTCGATTCTCGCAGCACCGGCTTATCTTGTTTTCATTGTCCGTCTACTGTGCCGCATCAATTGTTGCTACCTTGGCTGAGAGTATGTTGCAGTTAGTGGTTGTGCGCTTTTTTCAGGGCTTTGCTGCATCTGCTCCCGCGGTGTTCGCACCTGGGATGGTCAGAGCGTTGTTCGATGATCGTCGTGCGATGAGGGCAATGGGTTTGATGGGAAGTTTGGAATCGCTAGTGCCAGCCTTTGCACCCATTCTCGGCGCATGGTTAATAAGCCAGTATCATTGGCAAGCCACGTTCTACGTGACAGCGGCCGCTGCATTGCTGTTGATTTTTGGATGGTTGATAAAGCGGCCGCCAGTGAATACCAACGTTCAAGCTGTGACGCTCTCTTATCTTGAGCTCATTCGAAAGCCACTCTTTTTTCGGTATGCGTTAAGCCATGCGTTGACCCTAGGCGGGCTAATTGCCTTCGTGTTCGGGGCGCCAACCGTAATCGTTCACAGCATGGGAGGTTCGTTATCCGATTTCATAGTAATGCAAATCGCGGGTATTTCCCTATTTATGGTGTGTGCAAATACGGCGCACCTGCTGTCTGATCGCATTGGCAGAGAATCAACCATAATACTTGGGTCGACTCTTGCGGTAGCTGGTTCGGGAAGCATGCTCATATACGCCTATCTATTCGAAAACCACACGCCTGTAGTGCTTTGGGTTCTGTTTGCCCTGATGAATATGGGGGTCGGTATACGAGGCCCTGGCGGTTTTTTTATGGCGATGTACGCATCAGGAAACAATGATTCGAAAGCGGCCGCCGTTGTTATGCTGTCGGTCTTTTTGATTGCGGCGGGAACTACAACTATTGTGGCTCCATATATCACTATGGGGCTGTTGCCTTTGGCCGGAATCACAACAGTGATCTGCGCCGCGTCATTGCTTGTTTTGCGGTTAATGCCGGGAGTTCCTGAGGGCGAATTCAAAGAGATCTAGAGAAAGAGCATAAACTAGTCATGACTTACAAGCGACATTTAGCGCGACAAAAGACGTTAACTTGAATTTGAAAAGTAAGACTTGTCTGCCAAGTTCTTGGAAAAATTGCTGCGAAGTTACAAATTTACTTTGCTGGCTTCTTCAAAAAGCTCACTTTTATTTAACATGCTATTCTTTTGGGAACACTTCACCATCAAACCGATCAAACGTCGCAAACTCACTAACAGGCTTACGTTTCAGCTTGGTGAGTTGTTTAACCGGATGCCCTAGCGGAATCATGGCGCTAAAAGCATGATCGGAAGGCACACCCAGTATCTCGCTCAACTGATCTTCGCAAGCGGCTGCCCAGGTTGTTGGTGTGCCGCCCAAACCTTCGTTGCGAGCGGCGAGCAGAATGTTCCACACAAAAGGGTACACGGAGCAGCCAGACACAACACCGATACGATCAAGGCCCTGATCGAATGAGGCAACCACTTTTAGATCTACGTAAACGCAGAGCATTGCCGGTGCACTTAGCAAGTTATTGATGAAGCTTTCCGGTAACGGTGCAGCAGCAATTTCGTCATCGCTAAGCTTGGTTGGAACAATGGTGTTCCATGGGAATTCACCGGCGGCGACCTGCGCGAAATAGCGTCGCATGCCAGGCTCAACAAGAGAGCGCATTTGGTCTCGGGTGTTTTGGTCACGCACCACAATGACTTTCCAGCCTTGCCGGTTGCCGCCACTGGGGGCGAAGCGAGCGTTTTCCAGAATTTTATAGATCTGTTGGTCTGTTACCGGTTCGTCGGTGAATTCGCGCGCAGCGAAAGTTGTGCGCATTACGTCGTAGAGGTCCAAAGCCAATCTCCTGACTGATTTTCTGGTTTCTGGGTTGTGTTTGTTCGGGGTAAACAAAGACTTGAGTATACTGCCTTTGCTATATTGGCTCAGTAGTATTTTAACGGATCACCGGAAGCGCTAGCTATGTCGCAAGGCCCGAAAATAGACAAGTTTGTTCGCCATGTGGGTCGTGCCTGCGTGCACAGGTTTTTTCTGTTGTTTCTACTTATATTCTTGGGAATGCAGTCTGCAATTGCTCAAGTAATCTTTGCCAAAGATGGCGTTCTTAACGCGGCAAGCCACGCTCTGGAGGAAAATAGTAGTTTCGAGCTTAGCGGCGAGTGGCAGGTGGTTTGGGGTAAGTTGCTGTTACCGGAAGAGTTTGAGGAGCACTATGATGGCGAGCTATTTGTAATACCGCAGCGGTGGAGTGAGAGTCATTCAAGTGCGCTTTCAGGTGCACAAGGAGTTGCTACTTTCAGACTAAGGTTCTCGTTCGAAACGCCGATTGAGAACTTGTCATACCATATGATTTCGCCACACTCTGCCTGGCGTTTATTCGAGAACGAAGAATTGTTGGGTGGCAACGGGGTTGTTGCTAGCGATAAAAGTGAGTTTGTGGCCGGTTATGCGTCCCGTGTATTCGATGCGAAAGGCGGCGAGGTGTCACTGATTCTTCAGGTGGCCAATTTCTCTCATGCGCACGGAGGACCAGGTCATCCCATTTCGGTGTGGGAGTCGAATAGCCTGGATCAGCTGTTGGACGCGTTGTCGGTTTACTACACGCTGGTGCTGGGTGTACTGCTTGCTATTGCGATGTTCCACGCAATCTTTTATCTCGCAGACAGGCACCACAGGGAGCAAGGGCCTGTTCATATTTGGTTTAGCTTACTATGCCTGATATTGGTCATAAGAATTGGCAACGTAGTGCCCTATTACGCACAGTATTTTCCCGATGCGGCGTATTGGGCGTCGCTTCGAATCAGCTACTGGACCTTGTTTGCTGCCCCCGGTGTTTACCTGCTTTTTTTTCGAGCGGCATTCCCCAAACACTTTCCTTCCAAAGTGACCATTGCTACAGCGGTTGCATGTTTTGCTCTATCAATGGTCGTGTTGTTAACCAATGAGGTGGTTTACACCCGTATCCGAAATCTGGCGATCGCCGCTAACGTTGCTTCGATTATTTTCAGCATTATTTGCGTCGCCCTCGCTTGGCGCGACAGAGAGCGTGGTGCCGCTGTCATCTTGATTGCCAACGCTTTGTTTTTTGTAACTGCGATTAGCGACACATTGCTGTACACGGAGCAAAGTAATGGATTTGACTTGACGCCTTTCGGGTTTTTGTTGGTTGGGCTTGGGTATTCCTATGCCCTGTTGTTGCGTTTGCAGCAAACCTTTGATGAAGCAAGGAAAACATCGAAAGCACTGGAAAGTCTGAACAGAGAATTGGAAGCGAAAGTGCATGACCGCACCCGTGCATTCGAGGCCGCCGCTGCAAAAGCCCAAAATAGTGCGCATGAAAGAGCGCAATTTATTGCGGCGGCCAGCCACGATTTACGCCAGCCATTGCATGCGCTGGCAATGTTCACCAATGCCTTAAAACAGAAAGAATCTTCTGAGGAATTTCGAGAATTAGTGAACTTGCAAGAAGAAAGTATTTCTAACCTCAGCGACTTACTTCAAGGCACTTTGGATACTGCCAGAGTCGATATTGAACAAAAGCAGCCAAAAATGCGCAGCTTTGTTGTGGTCGATGCGCTGTCGAAGGTCGAGCTCGACTATAGTATTCAAGCCAAGAAACGAGGGATAGAGTTTTCCACCTCATGCGAGTTAGGCGACATTCACACTGATCCGGTAATGCTGCAGCGAGTATTGGGTAATTTGGTTGATAACGCCTTAAAAGCGGCAAAGTCTGGCGTGAAGCTCGAGGCAATAAAAATTGATAAAGCATGGATTTTTTCAGTAAAGGACGATGGTTCTGGTATAGAAAAAGGTGACGCCAGCCGCATTTTTCAATCTTATGTTAGTTTGGATGAAAGAAGTGCTTCGGGTGGCTATGGGCTTGGTTTATACGTTGTCAAAGAATTCGCAAACGCCTTAGGTGGCACCGTAACTGTAGAGTCAGGTGAGAACAGGGGAAGTGTATTCAGCGTGTCGATCCCAATAGGTGAATTGGCAGAAGCGCAAACACAATACAAAATGCCACCTGCAGAGGCTATGCGTTCTCTGCAAGGCTTACATGTACTCACTATTGATGATGAGCCTCAAGTGCTTAAAGCGATGCAGTCCATGCTTTCTACTTGGGGCTGCACGGTATTAACGGCTGAAACCGAGGAGCAAGCGCTACTGGTTATCGAATCATCACCTGAACCAGATGCAGTGTTGATTGATTTCCACCTGTTTGAAACTGATGGTCTTAAAGTGGCAAGTACGCTTCGTGGCATTCTGGCACCAGAGACTCCCATCATAATAATAAGCGGTGCTACCGAACCCACAATTCTTCGTAGCGTCCGCCAGGTTGGCTTAAGTTTTATGGAGAAGCCGATAGATCCCGCCGTACTCGCGCAGGAATTAGCTCAAATCTAACGCTATTACGAGTTTTCTTATGCCTGTCTATTAAATTAGACCGCAGCTAATCGCAAAGCGCGCTAATGCAGCGGGTGATTTCATATTGAGCTTCTTGTTAACGTTTTCGCGGTGCTTTCGAACCGTGTGTTGGCTAATGTAAAGCTTGTCAGCAATTTCCTGGTTCGTTAAACCCTCTACTAACATTTTTAGAACCTGCCTCTCTCGAGAGGTAAGGCTGTCATGTAGCTCAGCGAGTTTAGAATCAGTTCTATGAATTACAGGATCCGGTTCTTTTCGTGGGCTAATGCCCTCAACCACATCTGTAAGCACATCTATAAGATGCTGGGTTTCCGTGGTCTTATAAACGAATGCATCGGCGCCAGCAGCGTAAATATCGGAGGGCGCGTGTGTCATGGTGTCACCTGTCATCAAAACAACCTTTACGCATAGATTGTGTTCTCTAAGTTCTTGCAAGACACTCAGCCCCGAAATATCTGGCAGGCCGATATCGATTAATGCCATGTCAAATATTTCGTTGTGAAGCAGCTCTAAGGCCTGTCTGCCATTGCTGGCTTCTCTGATAGTACACACTCTATCAGATAAGAGTGAGACGAAGCCTTGGCGAACCAAGGTATGGTCCTCTGCGATGAGAATGCTTGTATCCTTGAGCTGCCCCATTTTTCCTTCGCGCTCCATCCATGCAATATACGCACTTCTGCTAATAAACATCGTGCTATTGAGAGCATATAGTAACCAAATCAGCGAATCGCATAAATAATAGGTAACGGTCGTATTACGGAAAAGGCGTAGATCTTTCCAAATTCGCAATCGGCAAAAGCCTTTCGCTTATTTTGAACCAACTAGGGAGTGCCGGAGTGATTTTCGCTCCTAGCAAATCATGGATCGTGATTCTCTTGTCAGATGTGCAATGCTGTTGCTTTCGTTGGCACCAGCTTTTCTGCATGCTCAGTGGCTTGATACTGGCCTTGCAGATATCGAATATTACGAAGACCGATCTGCAGAACTTTCAGCTCAGCAAGTTCTTGATAAATTCAGGGCAGGTTCCTTTAACGAGTTAGGGTCTACTCAGCTAAAACGCGGAAACTCGCCGTCAGCTTATTGGGTATATCTGAAAAGAATCGACTCAGACGCTGCTGTGTTGTCTGTTTCGCCCTCTTACCTTGACACTGTTGACCTCTATGTATTGAACGCCGACGCCAGCGCTGTTGAGCGAGCGATCTTTTCAGGGGAACAGATTCCATTCAATCAACGCTCAGACCGGCAGCGCTTACCCTACTTCGAGCTTTTTCCAGGGGAGGGAATGATGCTATTGCGTATCCGTTCCTCAGGTTTGTTGACAGCGTCAATTTCAATAAGCGACAAGCAAGCATTTCAGCGCAGCGAACAGCTTACCAACATAGGTTACGCACTGTTCTTTGGATTTCTGATCGGTGTTATCGCCTACAACGCAGGTGTACTTCTTGGTACGGGTAGTCTCGCGTTTCTCTTCTACATTGGTTATCACTTATCAGCGTTGTTTCTGATCTTCGCACTAACAGGCTACGCCGCAATACTGTTACTGCCTGAAGTGTCGCGCGTAGCAGATCATTTAGTCCCTGTTGCGCTACTCGGCATGCAGGTAATTGGCTTGCTATTTGTTATCTATTTTTCCCAGCAAACGAAGTATTCTCCGTCTTTGACGCTGCCCAATAAGCTTGTAATAGGGTTGGTAGTCACTATAGGCCTGCTGAGTATTCTGCTGCCTTATTCGATTGGTATTCGCATCGGTATTGGCAGCAGTATTTTTGTATGCAGTTATATTGCGCATTTATTGAATCGATGCTCGCGAGCGGGCTCACGACAGGCAAGAATATTAATAATATCCTTTGTACTCTCAGTCGTTCCAGGTGGCTTGGGCAAGGCTGCGCAAGCGCTTGGCTATTTACCAGACGATGGTTTTTTCAAGTATCTACTTGAAATTACCCTGCTACTTGAAACCGTGATCATCGCAACTGCGATGGCAGGCAGGATTCGCCTGCTGGAAGTTGATCGTGATTCAGCCGTGCGCTACGCCGACGGCTTGCAACAGAGCTTCTCTCAAGAGCTAATTGAGAAAGAAGAAGAGCTTCGTCAGCACATAGCCGGTGAGTTACATGATTCGCTTGGACAAAAATTGTCTCTTCTTTATATGTACTTGAGGTCATTTACCGGTGAAAAAACCACGGAGTCTCTTGCTAGCATGGATCAAACCTTGGCGCTGACTCATGAGGTAATAGACGATGTTCGACAGCTCTCACATCAATTGCATCCTAGCCAAATAGATCGACTTGGTCTTATTCCAGCAATACAAGCAATGATTGATCACTATCGAAGATCATCAAACATCATTTTCTTCTTCTTTCAAAACCTTGATTCCCTGAATTTGGATAGGCAAAAACAAATACATATCTATCGAATATTTCAGGAAGCAATCAGTAACGTGCTTTCGCATTCGGGTGCAAGCGAATGCTATGTGTCGGTCAATGACGTTGACGATGTTATTGAGTTGAAAATCAGTGACAACGGCGAAGGATTGCCAAAAAACACGAACGTTGATGGTCTGGGGTTCAGACTAATGCGGGAAAGAGCGCGAATCATTGACGCTTTTTTACTGATAGATAGCATTCGTGAAGGTGGAGTATTCATTACGTTAACAGTGAGGAATGATCATGAGTAATTGTCAGATTCTAATAGCAGATGATCACCCCATTTTCCGACAAGGTGTCAGAAGCATTGTTGAGGATAGAGGTGAATATGAAATTGTGGCAGAGGCCAATGACGGGCGAAGTGCCATAAAGCAATTGAGCTTCCACAAACCTGACGTTGCTATTATCGATTTGTTCATGCCAAACCTTGATGGATTCGGCGTATTGCAGCATGCAGCGAAAGAAGGTCTTGCTACGCGTTGTATCGTCCTAACCACCGCCACTGAAGACGCGTTTATTGATGAGGCCATTGCACTGGGTGCGCGTGGCTATCTTTTTAAGGAAGATGCCTACGATCAGCTGGCCAACTGCCTACGAAAAGTTATAGACGGTCGCATCTATATCAGTTCGTCCATGGGTTCCGCGCAGTCTTTGCCATTGCAAATTGATCAGAAAATCATTGAACATCTGCATCTGCTAACGCCTACTCATTTGCAAATAATGCGGTTTTTGAGCGAGTTTAAATCGAGCAAGGAAATTGCTAACACCCTTAACATCAGCCATAGAACTGTACAAAACCACCGGCTGAATATTTGCAATGTGTTGGATATCAGCGGCTCAGGAAAATTACTTGAATTTGCAGTGAAGCACGAAACCGAAATTGCTCATCTTACTTCGAACCTGCACGCAAATTGACTTACAACCAGTGTAACTACATAAGCGCTTGTGACAATCTCACAAGCGATTGAGAATCCATTCCCATATCAACAAGTAATTAGTTTCCGTAGCATCACCCCTGTATTGCAAGAACTTGGCTAAGCGGCTTTCTTGCAACGTTGAGCACCACAACACATGGGAGTGACCCGAATGAGAATCAGAATAACCCTACAACGACTTTTCGTGCTTTTTGGCGCAGCGATTGTGACGTCTTCTATCACAGCACAAACTGCGATGACACATAATAACCCCACCAACACCTCTTCTGGGCAGCGCATACCTCTTCAGGTGGACGTCAGTGGTGATGAAGACATCAACATAGTGCGTTCTTACTTCAAAAGTACTGACGGTTCGAGGTACTTCTTTGTGCCGATGCAAAAACTTGGCGAACCTGTCTTTAAAGGTCTATTGCCTGCGCCAAGCCTGGGTACTAAACAAATAGAATATTTTTTTCTGGCAAGCACCGCTAGCCGAGAGATAGTGAAATCTCAGAGTTTCTACCTTGATGTTGAAAACGACAAAGAAGCTATGTCCCGATCGCAAATACGTGATGCCAAAGACGTGCGAATTGACCTTGAGGATTATGAGAAGGCCAAGGAGGTAATTGATCAGCTTGGTTCTAACCCTGCAGACACTGATAGAGTTCCTGTGGGTAGCGAAACGCGACTTGTAGAGCCGATTGAAATAGAAGGTTTCTCTGATTTCGTAATTGCCGCCCGCCAAGAGCCATTTTTGTCACTTGCTTCAACGGTTGCTGCTAGTGGTACTGCCGGTGCGTCAACGGCTTCTGCGGCGGCTGCGACGGCCGGTGGTATTAGCTGGGGCAAAGTAGCACTCGGTGCGTTGGCATTGGGCGGTGGTGCGGCTGCGGCTTCTAACTCTAGTGACGATGATGACGGCGCCGGTGGTGGTACCGCACTGGCACCTACCGGAAATGAGGTTGGTTTTGGTGTACCACCAAATGGCAATATGCAACCTCCATTTGCGATTGAATTGATTTCGTTAGGTGGCCGAGACCCAGCAGTTGTTGATGTTACATACAACGGCATTTTGCTTGGGCGTTGGCAAGGCACGGCAACGCAATCGTTTCCGCTGCCGGGCGTAGGATCGGATGTGAATCTAATTTTCGTTAATGCATCTGAATCTCTGTTTGAAGTGCATTGGGAGACTAATGGAGGGAGAGAAACAGCGGATATTCTTGCCAATCCAGGTGACTTTGTTCGTTTGCGCACGCGCTAGAAGATTTGGAGTCGACTGTTATGACAATTCGAAAACAGCTTGTCATTTTTCTGATCGGCTTTTCGTTTGCGCTACCATCCTTTGCAGACAAGAGTCAGCAAGCTACATACGTAGGCCCAAAGCAGGTAGTAGCAGTACTTCCGTTTGCGAACAGGGTGCAGAATGTTTATGGCAGTTGGAGTCTCGGCGAGGGGTTTGCCGAGATTCTCATCACCGAATTGGTCAAATCGGGTAGATTTCTGATTGTTGAGCGGGAAGTGATATCTGACATTGTTAAAGAGCAAGAATTGGGTATGACTGGCCTGGTTAGTCAGAACACAGCGGCAAAGACCGGGCAGCTAAGTGGCGCACAGTTTATGATTCGCGGTGCAATCACAGAGTTTAATGATCTTGCCGGCGGCGGCGGCCTAACGATTGCTTACAGTAAAGCAGAAGCCGGAACAAAATCAAAAACGGCTTACGTTGGAATAGACGTAAGAATTGTCGATAACGCCACGGGTCAAATTTATGCGTCTTATAACGCGCACGCCAAGGCCAAATCTCGTGGCGTAAGCCTGGCGGCCAAATTCACTGAAAGTGCTGAAAGCTTTAAAGTCGGTGCTTCAGGTTTCTACGATACATCTCTAGGGCAGGCCACGCGCGACGCCATAGAGCAAGTAATTGAATTTATTGTCGATGAAAGCAGCAATATTCCCTGGCAAGGTAGTTTGATTCGCGCTGATCAAGCAAAAGCCTACATCAACCGGGGTGCCAATACGAACCTGAAAATTGGCGACCGACTGATCGTGTATGCGCCAGGTGAACCATTGATTGATCCGGAAACTGGCTTCAACCTTGGTTCAGATGAAGAGCGAAAGTGTGATGTGGTAGTGCGCGATGTTCGCAGCAAATTCTCTATCGCAGATACCAGTAGCTGTAGCGGTCATTCTCTGGATCGTGGTTTTATCGTGCGTTTTGAATGAACAGGGGTGGAAGATGCGTCGTTTAAAGCAGCAAATACTGGGCATTCTCTGTTGCCTGCTCCTTGCTACACATGCAGTTTCACAATCCTCGGCGCCAGCTGTGAGTGCTCCAACCCTGATGATTATTATCGAGGAGCAGCTAACTGGCCTGCTCGGAACAACAGCTTCTGAAAATACCAATACCGTCAGCAATAGTCTGGCTTCTCATTTTCGTCAACAAGGCTTTCGTGTATTAGATCCAAGTGCTGCTGAGCGTAACCTAATCCGAACCCAAGGTCTTAGGCTAATGGAGGGAGATGATAAAGCGGTAGCAGCCGTGGGATTGCGACAGCAAGCGCAGTTTTCTCTACTTGGCAAAGCCATCTGTAAACCCGTCGCGACCAAATTGTATGGCAGTCGCATGCAGTCGTTGCAGGCTTCAATCACCGCGAAGATTATTCGTAATGACACTGCAGACACTTTAGCTACTGCCTCTGCTGGCTCGGTCAAGGCGCATATTGACGAGTTGCAAGGCGGTATTTTGGCGCTGGATGATGCCTCCAAAGCCATTGCCAAGCAGTTGAGCACTCAATTCTCTAATGACAATGGTCAAGCTGAGCCTGGTAGCGACCACGCTGGCGCGGTGGTGATATTAAATTTCAGCGGCTTGGTGTCGTATCGACATCTTGATTACCTCATGTACTTTTTGGAAGCAGAAGTGCCGGGTATCAGCGAGCTGACACTTAACAATTATACGGAGGGAGTTGCAGATATTAGAGTTCAATACGCTGACTCCACCAGAATTCTTGCCAGGCGGATTGCCGCGAAAGCCTTTAAAGGCTTTCGTGTAACGCCGAGCGCGGTTAGTAGTCACCGCATCGACCTGCGTGTAGCGGCCAAACAATGAACACTCATAGAGCCCGTATCTTATTCAATCTTCTATTTCTTACGGTACTTGCATTTGCCAGTCTATCCAGCAACGAAGCGCTGGCAAACCCTGCTCTGGAAAAAGCGAAAACAGAGTTGCTGGATTCTCTGCGTGCCCGTGGTCATGAAGGGCTGGCAAATCAATTCGCTGATATCGACGCTGCAAAGCTTGGTACCGACCTGGGAGACATTAGTGCAGGCAATGGCATTGATGTATTGCTAAGAAGGTATGAAGCAAAAAAGGCACAGATACTTGATGATCTTTATGTTGAGGCGCGGATTAAGGTGGCCGATCGGCTTGGCGAAAAAACAGTGGGTTGGCTAGAGTTCGCCCATGAGAAAAGAGCGATTGCGCAGGAGTTAGCAGCAAAAACCTACGCCGGGGATTTCCAAGGAGCGGGTCAATCGCTATGGAATACTGTGCGCAAAGACGCGGAAACGGAGCTTAAGAAGCGTGTTGCAGAAGCCAGTAGAGAAGTAGTGAAAAAAGCCATCAATGCGATTACCGAGAATATTATCAAGGACGCCGGTGGTTGGTATTTGATAGCACTTGATTTGTGGATCAGTGAAGTCAGGGCGTTCGAGCAAAATTACGTGGAATGGGGCACGAAATTCGAATACGAAGAAAATGGACAGTGGAAGACGCGTAGTTTGTGCGACCAGTACACCCAGATGAGAGATCTGAACTACGACAAGAACGGCGCGCTGAATGAAATAGATCCCAGGAAAAATGGGCCAACAGTGTCGCTGCATACTATGTTAACTGCGGGCTATCAGGGGCAGGATGGTGTTCCTGGATACCGAACCTGGCGTTTTAACAAGAGCCATCGCTGGAAAAAAAATGGCCGCATTCTGACTATACAACAAATACATGATTCTCTCGAAAGCTGTTCAGTCAAAGCATATCGGCCACAGAAGGTTTTACAGGTCAAACAACAGGCGGCTCTTGCAAGAGCGTTTACGCTAACGTTCGAACCGATACATGATGAGATCGAAAGGGAAGAAGAAGAGATCATCAAAATTATCGAAACGTTTGTAGACAGCGTTCCGAAGAATTTTAACCTGCGAATCGAAGTGGTGGACTCTGAAGATAATTCGCCAGTGAGCGAAGCAGAAGTTCGTTGGGACGGTAACGTTTTAAAGACCGATAGTGATGGCGCTATTGAGCAGGAGTACGCGCTGGATGTGTTGAGCGATACTGGCCGTTCGCTGGGTCTTACTGTACGTAAGCGTGGCTACCAAAAAGCAGAACCCAAAATTTCTTTTGTGGAACTAAAGAAACGCTATGAAGCCGATGGCAGCCCGGTATTATGGCAATTATCGCTAATACCATTCGACAAGCTTGAAATCAAAGCAAGATTATTTGATGCGGAAACATCAACGCAAATCTCGGGTGTTGATACAGAGATAAAGACTGATCTACAAGCTTTGTACAAAGGTACTGAGGGTGAAATTCTTCTCGAGTACCGCTATAGGGAGCTGGAGTTACTGCTGGCTTCAAGCCCATCTACGAAATTCAATTTTAGTGGTAAGGCAGAGGGATACGATGACGGAGAGATTTCGCTGCCATTAAGTGTACTGTTAGATACTTGGCAGCTTGTGAACGATTCGCCGTTGGAGGCGGACATTCAACTCAAGCAGACACCAATAACAGAGTTTCAACTCAAGGTCACACTGATAGACGCAGACTCGGGCGACCCGCTAAACGTGGAAGGCTATGTAAAGCCCGATTTTCAAAAAAGGATGCCCACCGCATCTGCTAAAGCCTCTTTCATCTATCGGGTATCAGAATTGCGTAATCATGCGGTTACTGGAATGAGTAATATTGCGGTGAATGCCAAGGCACCGGGCTACAAGCAAACCAAAGCCGACAGTCTACTCGCAACAGATCTATTGCAACTGGTCGACGACAGGAAGTCTGAATTCGATCTCAAGATAAACATGGAAAGCGATCCTGACACAGCTATTACAAAACTTGAAGTTGAATGTGAACCCAGTGAGATATACCAAGACCAGACCGCACAGTGCAGCGCATACACTATTAGTGCATCTGGCAAACGCAATGACGTGACCAAAGAATCAGATTGGTTACCTGACTACGTTAGCAAAACGCCTGGACAAGTGCGTGGCAATGACGTCGCCAAGGTCAACACCTTGCCGCACACTGTCTCTGCAATAGCCACATTCCAAGATTTAGAAGACCCTTCAGGGTCATCCTGGCAGGCAAAAGACACTGTGCTGGTAAAGCCGGGGAATGCGGCAGATGCGGTCGGATTAACAGTAGTGAAGTCAGCCGATCAAGATCTGGTGCTACCTGGAACAGTGATCAACTACCGCTATGAAATTGCTAACAGTGGCAGCATCGAGTTGAGCAATGTCGGTTATGACGATGATAAATGCGCTCCTGTTGCCGCTATTGGTGGCGACAGCGACACCGACAAAATTCTTGATATAGGTGAGACCTGGCAGCTTGAGTGCAGTGTCGCACTCAAAGAAACAACCACTAATACCCTGACAGTCTCCGCCGAATTCGCACCTGGCGAAAGTATTCAGATGAGCGCGCAAGCAACGGTTACAGTAGACGAAAACCTGTGCCCCAAACCGGAATTGAAAGTACCTAACACCGTAGCTACTGCCGAGGCTTCGGCGCTTTCAGAGCTCAAAGAAAATGAGTTTATTGGCAATGTGGTCAAGCGTGAGTTCCGCGATGACATTCCAAATGGCAATGTTATCAGGCAACATCCAATAGACGGTGAGTGTCTCGCACCTGGCACCGCCGTGGATCTCTGGGTGTCAAAGGGCGAGCCACCCAGTGAGCAAAGCGGGCCTTTCTCTGCGCAGTTTGAATGCGGTGATAGCTTCGAAATTGTGCAGGGCGGTCGACCTAGCAAAGTTTGTGCCCTGACAATTCGCGGCTGGAAATATACTGATGACAGGGTGTACGTAGAGACTGACTACCCGACAACAAATGGCCTGGATGTGTGGCCCAAAAAGACGGAAGCCTGGCCGCCCAATATGTATAACCCAGGTACTGCGTCTGTCGAATCCAAAGAGCGCTATATATTTTCCTTGCACTTTAGCGCTGATGAGGACGCGACTGCTTCCACTACTAGCTCCGTAAAGATCAGGGTGTGGCAAGAAGGTGCTGGCGACATTACGCTGAATACTGATGTGGTGATTATTCCTGAGGGTCAAATGCCAAGCAGGGGTCCGGGAAAGCGACCGGATGCAGTGATTGAGCAAGGTACCGGCGGAAAGTTCTGCGTGTGGCGTTACAAGAAGTTCGGTGACAAACCACAATGTTTTCATATGCTGCAAGCACAATGCGGTACCGATCGTTACACAAGCAACAATAACTACGAACTTGTCGGTCAAAACATGACTCAGTCAGAGGGCAGCAAGCGCATGCGCGAGCTTTCCCATTACTTTGAGAACGCTTACTCATGCGACCCCTTTGACCGCAATGAGTCAGAAACCGTTGTAAGTTGCCCCGTAGATACGCATGAAACGGTGGCAGGAAAATGCTTGGAAAAATGTGATGCGCATGAAGAACGTATCGAGGGGCAATGTGCAGCCCAGTGCGTAGCACCTGAAATCCGCAACGAGGCTGGTAATTGCTCATGCCCTAACCCGGAACACACAATAGTTGATGGTCAGTGTGTACCCGACTGCGACTCTGATCAAAAACTTGAGGGTGGGCAATGCGTTGATCGTTGCTTGTTGCCTGAGGTCTTCAAGCCTGCGAGCGACTCCTGTTCTTGCCCGGAAAAAAATCACAGTCTGCTTGGTGGCGAATGCAAGCTTCACTGCACCGACGACGAAGAGGAATTCAATGGTAGCTGTGTTGCTAGCTGCGCCTTTGATGAGGAACGGGTAGACGGCAGTTGCTCTTCGCGCTGTGCTATTGATGAGGAGTGGACTGGTGAACGCTGCGCAAGTCTCTGTGCAAACGATGAGCAGTGGCTTGATGGCATGTGTAAAGCGCGCTGCAAAGTCGACGAAATCTGGTCTGAAGGCTCGTGCACGTCGCGTTGCGCGGCGGGCGAGGAGTGGTTTCGAGGTAGTTGCACTTTGAAATGCCGCGGTGTGGAAAAACGCAGTGCCGCCGGCTTTTGTGAGTGCCCATCAACACATTCTCGAAAAGCCGGACGTTGTGAACTGGTTCAACAATGTGAATCAGGTGACCCGGCGTGCTTTAATTTTGATGAAGAATCTGCATTGGCTGGAGAGCAGCCAGCGCCAAGTGCTGCGCAGCTTGATGGGGCAACTGCAGCTGGGCGAGCAAGCGGTCTGCCTACTGGGCAAGAAGAGGGGGCAGGGGATGGCAGCTTCGCTGGCCTTGGTAACACGTCCATAGATTTATCGTCGCCTTCCGATCAAGCCTCCAAGGGAGATTCATACGAGGCGGACGATGGTTCGCCACAATTGGGCTTCGCCCCTTTGGGGCATACCGAGCCTAGTACGAGAGCACCGCGCGACGGGCTAGGA
>JBGCDE010000182.1:0-4574 GCA_045105115.1 Pseudomonadales bacterium
GAGTGCTTGATCTAAACGTGATGGGCACCATGTTGTGCATGAAGCACAGTATTGGAAAAATGCTTGAAGCGGGAGGCGGTTCGTTTGTGGGTATGTCGTCATTGGCTGGCCATGTTACTCATCCTTACTTTCATGCGTATACAGCAGGTAAAGCCGGCATTGAAGCGATGATTAAGAACGCCGCGGATGAGTATGGTGCACAGAAGCTGAGGTTCAATGCGATTCGCCCGGGTTTTATCGCCACAGAAATTATGAGCCACATACCACGTGATAGTGATGTGTATAAGAGCTATATCGATAACACACCCATGAATGATGTTGGTTACCCGGAAGATATTGGGCATTTAGCGCGTTTTCTTATCGGCAGTGAAGCGCGCTGGATTACTGGGCAGGTTATCAATGTTGATGGCGGCCATTGTCTGCGGCGTGGTCCCGATTTCAGTTCATTCGTGGGTTAAGAAAACATGAGCAAAATACTGATTACTGGCTCCACAGGGTTCATAGGTAACCATGTAACACGCATGGCTTTAGAGAAGGGCGACGATATTCGTTGCATGGTAATGCCGGGCGAAGATCGATCACCGTTGAATGGCATGGACGTGGAGTTTGTGGAAGGCAATTTGCTGGATGCTGATTCGCTTCAGAAAGTCGTCAAAGGCGTTGATAAAATTTATCATCTGGCGGCATTGTTTGCCGTGTGGACAAAAGACCCTGATTTGCATTTCAAAATTAATGTGGATGGAACGCGTTCATTGATGAAAGCAGCACTTCGAGAAGGTGTTGAAAAAGTAGTGTATACCAGCAGCATAGCGGCGTTGGGCTGCCCAGGTAATGGCGACTACTCTACCGAAGAAACCGAATTCAATGCCTGGCCCTGGGCGAGCGAATACATACTTTCCAAGTACATCAGTCACGAAATGGTGAAAGGTTTAGTTGGTGAAGGTTTGCCGGCAACCATGGTTATGCCTGGATTGCCGTTTGGCCCGGGCGATCGCGCACCTACGCCAACAGGTACTATGATTCTTCGCACCCTGAGCGGTGATATGAAAAACTACTGGGAAGGTGGGGCTTGTCCAGTGGATGTTCGCGACGTTGCAGCAGGACATATACTTGCCATGGAGAAGGGCAGAGTAGGGCAGAGCTATATTTTAGCGAACAAAGAAGCCAATATGCCAACGCAGGAGTTGATTCGATTGATCGGTAAGATCGCGGGCGTGGAAGGTGCAGGAACGAAAGAAGTATCAGCAAACACCATGTTGCGTGTTGCAAGAGCCATGGAGCTTTGGTCAAAAGTGAGTGGTAAAGCGCCGGCAACAACCGTGAAGAACACCACCTACACCTTGCAACCATTCTACGTAGATCCAAGTAAAGCGATCGAGGAACTTGGCTTGCCGCAAACGCCAATCGAAACGGCGATTACTGATTCCATCGCGTGGTTCAGAGAAAATGGTTACGCATAGTCTGCGCCTTACATAGAGATTACTGGAGAATACACCGTCATGAACAGCATTCACGTACACAACCCAGGCGGACTGGATAATTTGAAAACAGGGTCTGTGGAACCGAGAGCACCCGGTCCGGGTGAGGTTCAAGTGCGGGTTCATGCCTCGTCATTGAACTTTCACGATTACGTTGTAGCGATCGGTCTTTTACCCGTTGATAACCTTCGAATACCGATGTCGGACGGTGCTGGAGAGGTACAAGCGGTTGGTGAAGGTGTTACACGGTTTGCGCCAGGTGATAATGTGATGAGCACATTTTTTCCAGACTGGGCTGATGGTCGCGCCGATGATCTGACGAAGATTACGGCGGTACCTGGTGACACAATTGATGGCTTCGCGTCAGAGATTGTCACCATGAGTGAGCGCGCCTTTACCCGCGCACCGAATGGCTACAGTCATGAGCAAGCGGCAACGCTTCCATGTGCTGCGTTAACAGCGTGGCGAGCTATCGCTGTTGAGGCGAAGGTAAAAGCGGGTGATACCGTGTTAGTGCAGGGCTCTGGAGGCGTATCCATATTCGCACTGCAATTTGCGAAGGCGCAAGGTTGCCGTGTTATTGCGACGTCCTCTTCAGATGAAAAGCTCGAAAAATTGCGAGCCCTCGGCGCTGATGAAACAATTAACTACAAGGAAACGCCTGAGTGGGGCGGGCGAACACGCGAGCTCACTAACGGGCGTGGTGTAGATTTGATTGTCGAGGTAGGTGGGTCGGGCACACTGCCACAATCGATTGATGCGATTGCGATGGGCGGTCACATTTCATTAATTGGCGTACTAACTGGCTTTAGTGGTGATGTGCCTACCGCAGCCTTGTTTCAAAAGAACGCTGTTATTCACGGCATCACGGTTGGATCACACGCGCATCAGCACGACATGATCAACGCCATAGAAGCCAATAGTATAGTCCCGGTTATTGACACTTCTTTCCCACTGGATGGAATTTCTGATGCGTTCCGTTTCCAGGAGTCTCAAGGTCATTTCGGGAAAATCTGCTTATCGTATTAATGGATGCGCGTGTAATTTCCGCAATAGGCCGCTAAATTAGTCATAAGCGGACCCGTCTAGACTTGCGCAATGCAGCCTGCGGGCGTTTAATTGACGAGACGAATCTGGAGGGTCGTGATATGCGTGTAATACGACATTACTTCATCAGCCGTGATTTGGATGAATTAGAACAAGTAGAAGAGCAACTTGAACAGCGCGGTATCAATAAACCGCAAATACATGTGCTCAGTCTTGATGACACTGCAGTTGAGAACCATCACAAACTGCACGATGTCACCTCATTTATGAAAACCGATGTGCTTCGCTCTGGTGAAATTGGGCTGGTCGTGGGCCTGGCAGCCGCTGCTGCCTTACTTCTTGTAGCGTACCTTTCAGGCTGGACTGCGTCACCCATCGGCTGGCTACCGTTCATTTTGCTGGCCGGCATTATTCTCGGATTTGCAACCTGGGAAGGTGGCTTTATCGGTATCCAACGTCGCAACACGCACTTCACCCGCTTTGAGAAAGCCTTAGCGGATGGTAATCATGTGTTCTTTGTAGATGTTGAGCCAGGCCAGGAAGATATATTAGATGCTGTTATTTCACCACGGCAAAGCATCGCGATGGCCGGTACTGAAAAAGGCACTCCGCACTGGGTTTTGGAAGGGCAAAAGCGCATTCCCAGAATGCTTCAGAACATCTAAGCTAGCAAAACATATCTTGCAGCGGCGCACCAAACATCACTGCGCCCAGATTAGTAGCCGGCGTATGCGTTTGGTTGGCTGCATGCTGGCGGAAGGCGAGCATGTCTTGATAATACTCATTGACGAGATTGCCCTGGTAAATCGCACTGCCGCCAGAATTCGCGAGTAGTTCCTGAACCACTGATACCAGAGAGTCAACGGAGTGACAGCTGTCATAGCGAAACTCCACTCTGTCCTGGTCTGAAAAAGGCTGATCGGCTGCTATATTGCCCAGCAAGGTATCGTAGGCATAATGAATTTTAAGTCGCGCTGTTCGAATCTCAGATTGCGCCTTGGCCGCCGCAAGTTGACCGGCCGGGCTATCAATCACTTGTTGCCCAACACTGTTTAGCCGTTTGGCATTGTATTCACAATAGGCATCGAGCGCGCCCTGGGCGGTGCCAATACTAGGCGTAGAAACAGCTCGGATGAACACTTGACCGAAAGGCAGCTTATAAATTGGCGCGGCGTTTATTTTGGTGCCTGGGTTGTCACCAGTGAAGCCTTGCATAAACGTATGCACGCGATGGCTAGGTACAAACACATCACTGACTTTTATTGATTTACTACCGGAGCCTTGTAAGCCGGTAGTGTGCCAGTCATCGATCACTTCGTAGTCTGCCCTGGGAATCAGAAACGAACCAATTTGTGGAATATCAGGAAAACGTTCGTCTTCTGGCATAAGGCCACCAACAAACACCCACTCAGCGTGGTCAGAGCCGCTGGAAAACTGCCACTGGCCACTGAATTTAAAGCCGCCTTCAACCGGTGTGGCAACACCTCTGGGCGCGTAACTCGAAGAGATCAGTACATCAGTGTCTGTTTCCCATACGTCGAGCTGCGCCTGTTCGTCCAGCAGCCCAAGCTGCCAATTGTGCACGCCAACAACACTAAGCACCCAGCCAGTAGATGGGCAGGCACGTGCTACCTCAAACACCGCGTCATAAAAATGCTTAGGACTCATTTCAAAACCGCCGAATCTTGCCGGCTGCATAATTTTGAACAAGCCCGCATTTTTAAGATCGGTAATACTCTGATCAGGTACACGGCGAAGTTGACGTGTTTCTTCTCGTCGCTCTCGAAAACGTGGCTGCAGAGCAATTGCTCTTTGTAACAATTCCTGCGGAGTAATCTGTTCGCTAGCGGGCATCAGTTTTACCTTTGTCATCGAGCTCAGTGCTGGTTACTCCGCTACAGTAAATCCCACATTGATGATTGGTCAATGGTACCTGAGCTAATCGTAATTGAGCACCGTTGACAGTTGCTGCTCACTATTGAGACCCTACAGCCAGACGGAGGAGTTTTACCATGAATCAATGCCCACACCTAAATGTTCTTGATCTTG
>JBGCDE010000183.1:0-3873 GCA_045105115.1 Pseudomonadales bacterium
AATGATGTAACGCTTGCGCAGAAGTTGTATTACGAAACGGGGCAGCAGGTGACGCCCGAAATTTTGCAAGCCGCTAAGAAACCTTAGTTGTTGTCTTCTAACAATTCCGGAAATTTACGCAGGCTTGCTCTGATGTGGTGATAGGTGAGCCCTAGTGATTCAGCGGCTCTTTTTTGATTGAAGCGTGATTGTGTTAGGGCGTTCGCTATACATTGCTTTTCTACGCTATCCAGGTGTGCACGTAAATCTTCCGGTAGCTCGTCCGCTTCGCGGTTTTGCGGTGTTGTATTCGCCGCTGCAATCGTTTGTTTCGTTTCGTTTGCCACGGTAGATATTGGTCTGTATTTTGATGCGAACGGGTCAAACACAATCTGATTCAAAGCATCATCATTGTGTTCATTGCGGTAAACGCTGCGTTCAATTACGTTTTTTAGCTCTCGTACATTGCCGGGCCATGCGTAGTCATGCAGCTGTTGCTCGGCGTGCTCGGTAAAGCCCGCAAAATAGTCCAGACCAAGTTCTCGACTCATGCCGTTGGCGAAATGTTCGGCGAGAAGCAGTATGTCGTCTTGACGCTCACGCAGCGGTGGCAGGGTAATTACATCAAAGCTCAAACGGTCTAATAGGTCGAAGCGAAACTTTCCGGCTTTGGCCAAGCCGGGCAGATCTTCGTTGGTTGCCGCTATCAGGCGTACGTCACTGCGCAGTACTTCGCTTCCGCCAAGGCGCTGAAATTCACCATACTCAATTACTCGCAGCAGTTGCTGCTGTACGCGCTGACTTGTAGTGGCAAGCTCGTCCATGAACAGGCTGCCGCCGTGGCTTCGTTCAAAGCGGCCGAGGTGACGCTTGCTCGCGCCGGTGAATGCACCGGCTTCGTGGCCGAACAGCTCAGACTCCAGCAGCGAGTCGTTGATAGCGGCGCAATTCAGGGTTTCGAAATGTTTGTCCCAGCGGCTGGATAAGTAATGAATTCGTGAGGCAACCAGTTCTTTTCCGGTGCCGCGCTCACCAACGACCAATACGGGCTTGTTTAATGGGGCAACTGAGGACACGTGCTGCAACATGGCGCTGAAACTAGCAGCGGCGCCGATCAATCGGGTAGCACTGCGGGCGTCGTCCGCGGGAGCAATATCTTCGTGTTCCATAAGCCATTATAGCGTTAAAAAAACTTATATATAGCTAATATAGTCATAATCAGGATTGACGAAATTGCACACTCCATCAGTTAAAGTTCTTATAAAACAATGAGTTACGACAAAGGACCAAAGTTGGCCCGCTTTCTGCAATATCTCTTGTAACGCAAATGTGCAGGAGAACTACCGATCATGGGTATATTTTCAAGAGTCAGCGACATCGCTAACGCAAACATCAACGCTCTGCTAGACAAAGCGGAAGACCCGGAAAAAATGGTCAGGCTAATGATCATAGAGATGGAAGAAACACTGGTTGAGGTGCGCACCACATCAGCCAGAATGATCGCCGATAAGAAAACGCTGCAGCGCAAAGGCGAACAATTGCGCGACCTGGCAGCAGACTGGGAGCGAAAGGCCGAGATGGCTATTCAGAAAGGCCGGGAAGACCTTGCGAAAGCCGCCCTGGTTGAGAAGAACAGCATCAATGAAGATCTAGCAATTGTTGAAGACGAGATCAACGAGCACGACGTGCAGATTGGCAAGTTGGGTGAAGACGTTGACCATTTGCAGCTTAAACTTAGCGACGCGAAAGCACGTCAGAAATCCTTGGTGATGCGCGCTAGAAGTAATCGGTCACGGCTGCACGTTCGCAAACATCTGAACAAAGACCAGATTGACGAGGCGCTGGCGCGTTTTGAGCGGTATGAGCGCAAGCTTGATGAGCTTGAGGGCGAAGTCGAGGCTTTCGACCTTGGCAACAAATCGCTTTATGATGAGTTTGCAGACTTGGAAAACGAAGAGAAGATCGCCGATGAACTGGCCGAACTCAAAGCGCGAATGAGCAAGAAATCAGCTGCCAGCAGCGAGCCTGATTCCGGCACGGTAAACTAGCAAGTAGAACGGGCACAGAAGTAGCCATTCACCCAAGAACACTAGCCACAAAAAAGGAGCGATATGAATTCCACGGCAATAGCAGGCATTTTGTTTGTGCCACTGATCTTATTTCTGACGGTGGTTATGCCAATGTGGTTGCGCCTGCACTACCGCGAAAAAAGCAGGCAAGGGCGCGAGCTATCGAGCGAAGAGTGGAATGAGCTTGAAGAAACGCTGCAAAAAGCTGAGAAACTGGAGCAGCGCATTGTAACGCTCGAGCGTATTTTGGATGAAACAGACAGCAACTGGCGCGATCAGCTTTAATACTGGACAGCAGTAGCGCAACAGCACACAAAGAGGAAAAAGGAGAGCCAAATGGGCCACAGACATCGTCGCAAGCACAGTCAAATGAACAGCAACCGGTCTGCGCATCGCAGCCGACGCAGTAGCCGCAATTTTAGGCCCGGTAGCCGGCGCTGGTACCGAATTCCAAGTCAGGGACATCTTGCTGGAATATGCGCAGGACTTGCCGATTACTACGACATCAGCACACTGATGGCGCGCGGTCTGGCCATAACCGGTGGCTTATTTATGCCTCAGGTTGTCGTTATCGCATATATCGTGGGTATTTTCGTACTACCAACACGCACTGAAGCGCAGCAAGCCCAACGCGAAAAAGAGCAGACTATTCTTGATGATCTGGAAGAGCGGGAGCATCGCCGTGATCGCAGGCAGCGTGAGTTTCAACGAGCGTATGAAACGATGACAGACATAGGTGAGGAACCAACTGAACCGTCTCTGGACAGCAAGCGTATTATCATCCGCCGTTTCAAGGAGCGCATGGGTGGCCTTGAAGGCAGAATGCAAAACCTGGAGCAGCACGTTACTTCGCGTCGGTATGATTTGGCGCGTGAGATAGACAGTTTGTAGCTCAAGTCACTAAATCGAGCAGGGAAAAACAATGAACCACTTAATTTTGAAAGATAAGCAAGCACGAGATATTTACTTCGTGGCATTGCCGCTTGTCGTGCTTGCCTGCGTAGGGCTTATCTCCTTACATGGAGCACTCTAGCGCGGGCAGGTTGCGCACGTTTTATTGGCTCCTTGCAGCTGGTATTTTACTCGCTGTCCTGCTTGCCGCATACGCGACCTCGCGATGGGTTGAGAGCAATCATCGAGCTGTTACTCTTCTAAAGCACCGCGTAGAAAATTTTTTTGTATCTGAAGGCGCCACAGTGTTTGTGGGTGACAGCCTGGTTTCGTCAGCTGATTGGAGCGAATATCTACCTGAGCATAACATCGTAAATCGTGGAGTTTACGCAGACGACACTAGTGACCTATTGAGCATTCTCCCCGATGTATTGGAGCTACAGCCTGCGCAATTACTTATCTTGATTGGTATTAACGACCTGAACAAAAGACTAGACTTTCATCAGTCCAGCATAGTGTTGGTGCGGATTTTCGATCTTATTGATGAGCACACGCCGGAAATGCAGGTTGTACTCATAGAGCTGCTGCCTACAAACTCCACTTGGCCGAAACAGCCAGAGCGGCAATTGGTAGAGCGGTTTAACCTGTTTCTACAACAGCAAGCTGATAAACGGCAGTACACTTTTGCACGGATTGGGTCTTCACTAGGTGAAGGTTATGGTGGATTAAATCCACGGTTTACTAGCGATGGTATTCATCTTAATTCAAAGGGCTACAGTGCATTGAGCGATGCGTTAAAACCTTACCTCTTTGTCGGTAATAGTATCAGCAACTGACAAACGGGCCGCGTGAGCCAGATGCATATCGTATAATCCTCCCAAGAAAATCATAGGGTTACAACGGAATGTCGAGCACGGTCGAACAAAACGGCGCA
>JBGCDE010000184.1:0-21775 GCA_045105115.1 Pseudomonadales bacterium
CAATTGTATAACCACCATCCACAGGCAAAGTCTGCCCCGTAATCCAACCAGCGCCTGGAGAAGTCAGAAACAATACAGCCGCCGCAACATCCGCTGGATAACCCTCCCGTTTAATGCTTTGCCGTTTAACCGTATCCGCCACCATCTCCGGCATGTGCTCAAAACTCAACGACGTCAAATTGCTATGTACCAAGCCCGCAGCCACCGCGTTGGCACGAATACCCAGTTCACCCCAGCCAACCGAAAAGGTTTTCATTAATTGCACAATCCCCGCTTTTGCAGGCCCGTAAGCCGGCGTAAATACATTGCCGAAATACGACGTCATAGACGCTATGCCGACAATACTTGCGCCACCTTCAAAGCTACTTGCCGCCAACAAATCCTTGCACGCCGAGCTCAAGTGAAAAACGCTGTTCAAGTGAATATCTATCGACTGATCAAAGCCGTCAGTTTCCCACTCATTCATCAAGGTGCCACCGGCATTGGCAATCAAGATATCCAGGCTCTCGAAGCTTTCTGCCAGCGCTTTTAGCGCATCACGATCGCTAAGGTCCAGCGCACTGTACTGACAACCTGCGAGCGCTTCAGCACTGTCGTAATCACTCAACAATGGCTTACGCCCCGTCACATGCACACTGGCCCCTGCTTGCAGATAGGCTTCTGCACACGATTGTCCTATACCACTCGTGCCACCCGTAATAAGCACGGAAGCACCTGAATAATCAAACGTAACTCTTTGAAACATATAATAATCTAAGCTTGTGGAATTGGTATTTGGCGGCCTATCTGAATATCGCCCTCAATAGTGGTGCGGTTTATCAATCGCTTCACACCCGGTGGCGTACCACTAGTGCAGTGCATCGCACGCCAGTTATCCCACAGAACCATGTCGCCTTCGCGCCAATGATGCCAGTAGTGAAACTCAGGTTTGCGAGTATGCTCAACCAGTTCCTGCAAAAGCCGGTCAGCTTCATTAGCCGACAGCCCAACCGATGCTGGGTCGATCACCCGGTGCAAGAACTGTTCAACAATTTCCAATACCTTACGCCCTGATATTGGATGCGTGACTACCGCTGGATACACCGAATCGTCAAAGTCTGGAAAGCCGATATCCGACGGCTTTTTCGGTGAATTGGGCCCAGGCTGGTAGTTAGTATTGTCTACGAAACGCCAGTTGATTCGTTGCATTTCGAATCGGTATGCCACTTCAATATCTTTAATGCGTTCTTTCAAGTCGTCACTGAGCGCATCGTACGCCAGCGCCAGGTCACCAAAACCCGTAAGACCGTCTTTATCCGCAACCGTCAGCGCGCGTAACACGGCACCGTGGTTGGGCTTGCCGGTGTAATGCAAATCCATGTGCCAATCCAGCCGGCCAACAATCTCTTCACCGCTGAAAAAGGCGGTTTGATACGCGTCAGCTTCACCGCCATTTTCCAGCACAAAAAGCTCTGGGTTGGTCTCAGATGTTTTTATCTTGAGTGGGTGTAATTCCAGCGGGCCAAATAATCTACTGAATTCGATTTGGCGCTCAGGCGTTATGCTTTGGTCTCGAAACACCATAATGGCGTGTTCATACCAAGCGTGTTTCAACTCGGCTTCCAGCGTGTCGCCAAATGGCGCATTAATATCGAAATCGCAAATTTCTACGCCCACATTGTCCAGTGGCTTTACGGTGAATTGCGTGTAGTTCATTGCAAACGCTCCGGTGGAACAGGGGTGTGTTCAATACCCGCTATCTGTGCTGTGTTCATACTCATCATCTCAACGGCAAATGGGCGGCTGGCCAGAAAGTCTTCAGGCAATATGGCGCGATTGTGTTCGCCAACTACCCAAACAGGACCTTGGCCCAACATAGCTAATGTTTCGCTGGCCACATCATCGCACTCCATCGCATTTGGCTGAGCATCTTCCTGATCATCCCGGGTCATTTCATCAAACTTCATGTGCGCATGGCTTGGGGTGTTGGTAGCGCCAAGAATACTGCACATCACGTCTATGCCCAACGGCATCAGGTCATGCCACAAACCCTCGGCCAGAATTTGTAAATACGCTTTGCTCGCAGGATAAATGCTCATATAAGCAGCGCCCGCCAAACCGGCCAGCGAGCCAAGAAAAATAATGCCGCCTTTGCCGCGCGTTTTCATGTCTTTTGCGAAGTGATGTGACAAATGCAAAGGCATTTCACAATTCATCTTTAGCATGAAATCCAGAGTTTCTGTTGGCCACTCTGTAAAGCGGTCGTAATGCACGTTAGAACCCAGGTTGTAGATAAACAGACCAATGTCCTTACCGTTGCAGCAAGCCAATACATTGTTCAGCGCATCGTTTGCTGTCATGTCTTGTGCAAGTATCTCGACTTGCACACTGTTGTTTTTCAGCAACGATTGTCGCAGCTTCAGAAGAGGTGCTTCGCGGCGCGCCACCAAAATCAGGTTTATGCCAATAGCCGCTAGCTGACGCGCAAACGACTCGCCAGTGCCTTCCGAGCCGCCGGCAATCAAGGCCCACGGACCATAGCGCTCTTTAAAGTTTTCTGGCAATGTAGTGTCTATACTCATCACCGAAGAGTACCACTGCAAAGTGGGGCTCGCATTAACAAAGTAGTAATCACCAGGGCACGCATGAACGGATTCATTTTTCGAGTATTGTTGGCTATTTCCTTGTCGATAGTCACCCTTGTAGCGAGTGCTGATGAAGAGTTGCCTCTGTGGGAGTTAGGGCTTGGTGTGGCCGCGGTTTCGCAACCTCATTATTTTGGCGCTGCAGACAGTCGCGCCTATGTTCTGCCCATTCCGTACTTCAAGTATCGTGGTGATGTGTTTCGTGCAGACCGTGGCGGCATTCGGGCTCGGTTGTTTGAATCTGATCGCGTCAGTCTGGGCATTAGTGGCGGTGGTTCGTTTCCAGTTGATTCAGAAGATGATGACGCCAGACGTGGAATGCCCGACCTGGATGTGCTGGCTGAAATAGGCCCGAACCTTCGAGTGGACCTGGTTGAGAATGAAGATCTGCATTTGCAGTTTCAATTACCGATTAGAGGTACATTTTCTTTTGGTGACGATAATGGTGACTATCAGGGCTGGACAAGTAATCCCAGACTGGTGGCCAAAATGAGTTCAGGCGAATGGGACTTTACAAGTAGTTTTGGCCCTATATTCTCTGATCAAAAATATCACGCCTACACCTACGACGTGGCGCCAGAGTTTGTCACGGCTGAACGGGGTGCCTATACAGCGTCATCTGGATACACCGCATTGCGTTTGGGATTGAATGTGGATCGTTATTACCGAAATATGGTCATTGCCGGCTTTGTTCGCTACTTCAATATGCAAGGCGCAAAAAACGATGCTAGTCCCTTGTTTCGCCGCGACCATAATTTTTCAGCTGGCATCACGGTTTCCTGGATACTGAAGCGTTCCAAACGCACGGTTCGCGTAAGCGATGATGATCTGGAGTGATTTAGCCCCCTGTTTGATGACGTGATCGTTAAGTTCACGGCAGCGGCACAGGAAATACGGATAATGGTGGTTCATCTCTTGCTGGAATGACCCATGCCACTTAGCCCCCTGGACGATTTACTCGCGCACCAAACCCCCGACACCTTTGATCACGTGTACTCCGGTGATCGTAATTTCTACGACCGCTACTACTTTAATGTACATGGCTGCAGTGATGAGCTGTTTATGGTGACGGGTATGGGCCAATACCCCAATCTTGGTGTGATTGATGCCTTCGCCTGTATTTCATTTGGTGATACGCATTATTCAGTACGAGCATCGCGTGAACTCGGTAACGATCGACTGGATACCAGCGTTGGGCCATTCAAAGTAGAAGTGTTGGAAGGCCTGCAAAAACTGCGCCTCAGCTGTGGGCCCAATGAGCACGGTATCGAGTTTGACCTGGTATTCGATGGTTTTGTGCCAGCGCTTGAAGAGCCTGTCACGTACAGAAGAACCGGCAACCGCTTAACAGAGCACACTCAACGCTTTGCGCAAGTGGGCAATTACACAGGCTTTATAAGCATTGATGGCGAACGCATTGAAGTAACACCAGACCGTTGGATGGGTGCTCGCGATCACTCCTGGGGTATACGCCCCAACGTAGGTGAGATGGAGCCTGACGGCATCAAATCCAAATACAGAGACTTCGAAACCTTTGGCCACTTTCACAACTGGATACCGGCGCAATTTCCAGACTACATGATCAAAATTTATTTTGATGAAGACGGGCAGGGTAATCGCATGCAGGAAGAGGCGGTTAAAGTGCCGCGTATCGGCGTTGACGAACCGGTCATACATTTAGGCAGTCCGCTGCCAGAATTCACTTACAAATCGGGTACCAGAGAAATCGCAAAAACAGTGATTCGGTTTGCGCATTCCGACCTGGTGTTAACCGGTACACCGCTGCGTACCAATTATTTGTTGGGTGGCTCAGGTTACAACCCGGGCCAACCGCATTCTCTGGGTGTGTATCAGGGGCCGCTTGTTGTAGACGGCCAGCGCTGGGACATGACAGACCCCGCACAATTTGCAGAAATACAAGGCTTGAACGAAATGCTTTGCCGCTGGGAGCTCTCTAACGGTGATATCGGTTACGGTATGCACGAAAACTGTGTGTTTGGGATTTATACGCCGTTTGGGTTCGACAGCTGGGAAGCGGTTGCACCTTGATGAGTCTGGCTGCGAAACAATAAGAAACAGGAGTATCTAGTGGGACTAAAGAACGACAGAGTGGTTGTGGTCACCGGCGCGAGCCGTGGTGTTGGTAAAGGGGTTGCACTGGCTCTTGGGCAGCCGGGCACAACCGTTTACATCAGCGGTCGATCCCGTAAAGAAGGTCAGACCTCAGCGTTGCCCGGTACAATTGATGCCACGGCCGAAGAAATCAGAGCGCGCGGTGGTAAAGCAGAAGTTGTTGTTTGTGATCACAGTGATGATTCGCAGATCGAAGCCTTGTTTGAACGCGTATTTACGGAGCAGGGCAGACTGGATATTTTGGTCAACAACGTGTTCCAGGTTCCTGATGACCTGCAGGAGTGGCAACCATTTTGGAAGCGCCCTTTGAATGATCACTGGCAAAAAATGATTGATCTGGGTTTGCGCGCGCATTACGTGGCGAGCTATTTTGCCGCGCCAAAAATGGTGGAGCAGGGTGCAGGCTTGATTGTGAACATATCTTCGCCAGGTGCGGTCGCTTATCTTCATTCTGTTGTGTATGGCATAGGCAAAGCGGGCACAGACAAAATGATGCAAGACATGTCCAAAGAGTTAAGCGAACATAATGTGGCAGCATTAGCGCTGTGGCCAGGCATTGTGAAAACTGAACGAATAGCACCAGCGGTTGAGGCTAATGCCTTACCGGAAGATTACCAGCCGCTTATCCCGGGGATGGAGTCGGCCGAATTTCCTGGGCTTATTATTGATGCAATTGCCGCGCAGGATGACTACATGCGTTTCAGTGGTCGATCCTGGTGGAATTCGGAGCTGGCGTTGGAGTTGGGTATTAAGGATATTGACGGTGCGCAACCCGAATCCTATGCGCCATTCATGGGTTCGCCGTGGACTCCATCCGAGGCGATGATTAAGTAGTTTTTCCAAGTGAGAGAAAGAGTGATGAATATCGACTTGTCAGGACAAGTGGCTTTGGTTACGGGTGGTAGCAGAGGCTTAGGAAAAGCTATTTCACTTGGCTTAGCCGACGCCGGCGCAGACATTATCATTGCCAGCCGAAAAATTGAAAATTGCGAAAAGGTGGCTGCAGAAGTTGAAGCGAAAGGGCGCCAGGCCCTAGCGGTCGCTGCGCACACTGCCGATATGGCCAGCCTGGACGCGTTGATTGACGCCGCCTACGAGCGATTTGGCAAAATAGATTTGCTGGTTAACAATGCCGGCACCAACCCGGCAATGGGAACGTTGAGCGATTTAAGCCCCGAACTGTTCGATAAGATGATGGGCATAAACGTAAAAGGCCCTTGGTATCTCGCGTCACGAATTGCACCGAAGATGGGAGCCGCTGGTGGTGGCTCTATCATCAATATGATTTCGGTATCCGGCATAAGACCAGCAGCCTACCAAGGATTTTATTCTTGCAACAAGGCTGCACTGGATGCGTTGACCAAAGTGATGGCGGCGGAGTGGGCGGACATGAACATACGCGTTAATGCGATTGCACCCGGCAGTTATCACTCCGATTTATTTGATATCAGTGCAGCCGCTATGCCGGGGTTTGAAGATGGGGCGAAAGAGGCAAGCATGATGAAGCGCATTGCTGCTACGGAAGAAATTCTTGGTCCTGTGCTGTATTTGGCGAGTGATTTAGGGAGTTTTACTACAGGGTCAACTGTTGTGGCGGATGGCGGATACCTCGCCAAGTAAACAAACTAGTCCCTGTAAACCCTGGCAAACAGTGCCTTCAGATAGTCAGTTTCCGGAATCGCCGGATGTACGGGGTGATCCGGCCCCTGACCACCACGATGGACAATTTGCACTTGTCTGTCGATTTTACGCCCGGCACTTCGAACTTGATCAATCAATCGATCTTGCGCCAGGTGCATTGAGCACGAACCTGATACCAGCAGGCCATCGCGTGCCAGTAAGCGCATGCCCAGTTCATTGATGTGATAGTAAGCGGCTTCGCCTGACTTTTGATCTTTGCGTCGCTTGATAAACGCTGGTGGGTCCAGCACAACAACATCGAAACGCGTTTCCTCGGCGATCAAGGTTTTCATCACCTCTATTGCCTTACCCTGCATGGTAGAGACACTGTCTTGCACGCCATTTAAGACTGCATTTTCATTAGTCCATTCAAGCGCCTGCGCTGAAGCATCAACACAAATTACTTCTTTTGCACCAGCAACAGCTGCTTGCACACCCCAGCCACCGGTGTAGCTGAATACATCAAGGACGCGTTTGCCTTCGCACAATGTTTGCAAGCTTGCGCGGTTCATGCGGTGGTCATAAAACCAGCCGGTTTTCTGCCCGGCTTTGATGGGTGCTAAAAACCGTGTGTTGTTTTCGGTTAACTCAGCGAACTCCGGAACCGGTCCGTATTCTGTTTGATGCAAAGGCAATCCCTCCATCTCGCGTGCGGCATGGTCGTTGCGAAACAATATGCTTTCCGGTCGTAAACATTGGTCTAGTGCATCCAGAATCTCCTGGCTAACAGCCTCCATACCTGCGGTGGCTATCTGAACAACAAGGTGTTCCCCAAAGCGATCCACTACCAGTCCTGGCAGTAAGTCGGAATCACCATAAACCAGCCGGTAGTACGGAGCATCGAAAAAACGTTCGCGCAATGACAGCGCCTGATTAAAGCGATGAGCCAGCAATGATTTATCCAGTCGCTGCTTCGGCTCACGGCTGAATATTCGAGCACAAATCAAACCATTGGGGTTCACTGTGGCCAGCCCAACCGTTTTTTGCTTCTCACCCAGTAGCTGCACCTGTTGCCCCGCTTGAAGCGCTTTAAGAGGTGTGGCTTTTGTATCTATTTCGTTTGAGTAGACCCACAAATGACCTTTGCGCAAGCGCTTATCTGCGCCGCGATTAAGTTGTAGCGGTGCCAGTTCAGAATGTTCCAATGTGTGTGCCCGAATTGCGAGGTTTTGAGGGGAAGCGGTCGCATCAATGACTCGCCTGTGAGCAGCAGTATACCTGTACTTTGACTGTTGGCACTAAGGTGAAACGCAAAGCACCCATGCATGTATGTAACTTGATAGACAAGCCATCAGTAATCTGGTGAATAAAAGGCATAGGAAGCAAGACACGGTAAAATGATATCCTGTCATGGCAATGCGTGATTATTTCTAACCTTGTGGGGTCAATAAAATGTCCGAGGCAAAAGTATGGCCACTAAGGCTTGTGGTTCCAGGGCGTTTCGGCAAGCCAATCACTGCCGTTTTAATACTGTGCTTACTATTGCCCCTGTTTTATTTTGGTTCGCAAAGCATGTCGTCCCAACCGACACCATCGCTTTTTTTCAGCCTCGTTATTGCCTACATCATTCCGATGTTCAGCCACATCACCACTCGAACAGCTGAAGCGCTGCAGCGGCTGAAACCGCATTTGGATCTGGATGAAGACGCATACGAGAAAAATCGACGAAAGATATTTGCCTGCAGTCCACGCTTGACCTTGTTCAATATTTGCTTCGGAGTGCTGGGTGGTTTGGTGCACATGAGTCTTGTCGCAGGGTCTTTCTCAGCAGCATTAGCTCGTTTGGTGCCAGGTGCAGCAGGGTTTGCTTCCATGGTGGGTGCTTTACTGGTGTGGGTTGTGATGACAACCGTTATTTCAATGTTGATACAGCAAGCCCTTATTTTTGCGCGTATCGGTCGAGATCATGCAAACGTATCGCTATTCGGACATCACAATCTGCTTCCTTTCGGCGGTGTAGCGATCAGTTCCAGCCTCGCATTAATCGGTGCACTAAGCCTGTTTCCACTGATTGGACTGGAGGGTGGCATGGACATCAAAGAAATTGTTCCTGGCGCAGTAGCAACTTCAGTTCCTCTACTAGTGATCTTTTTCATGCCAGTGATACCGGTTCACCGGCGCCTGGCGTCAGAGAAAGCCAGGCAACTAACTGCGGTGAACGAGCGAATCGATCAATACCTTGCCGCAAATGCTGCCGCAGACGATGGGAACCCTTGCCTGCACGTGGATGAGCAGTTCACAACAATGCTGGCTTACCGAAGAGAAATCACAGATACCCCCACCTGGCCATTCGATGTCAGTAACGTAGCTAAACTGGCTCTTTACTTGGTAATTCCACCACTGACCTGGGTTGCCGCTGCGCTCATGGAAAACCTGGTGGATTCAGTGTTATGAAGATCCAGCTAAGTCAGCAATTGCTTTCATGATGTTAATATTCGGCTGTACCCACTCACTACATGCTAGCCATTCCTAGCGAAGCACAGAAAACAGGGAGAGTGACTATGAACAGCGATATTGCACATTCTAATGAACATTCGGCTGTTGAAATGATCGTGCGCAAAATGCCGTTTGAGTTTCCTGATGATATAGCGCCGCACTGGCATCCAAAACGACCTGAGTGGAGCCATATGGTTAATGGTGCCTCGCTGGCCATGCCGTATCTCGAACCTTATCTGATTCGAACCATGCGCAAAGCGATTGCTGAAATCGAGCCGGAAGAGCTAAAAGAGGATGTAAAACTGTACATTGGTCAGGAAGGCCAACACTTCCAGCAACATCGAAAATTCAATGACACTCTGATCAGTAACGGTTATTCAGAACTGAAAGACATCGAAGCCGAAATGAAAGCAGACTTCGACCGTTTCGAGAAGAACCACTCATTAAAATTCAATGTGGCGTATGCCTGCGGTTTCGAAACCATGGCGCTTAGTATTGGACACTGGCTGGTGCGAGACAGAGAGTATTTGTTTGCAGGCTCTGATACGCGAGTGGCCTCTCTCATCCTTTGGCATTTCGTAGAGGAAATTGAACACAAAAATGTCGCGTTTGATGTTTATCAATCCTTGTACGGACACTATTTCTATCGAGTATATGCCACTTTTTTCGCGACAATGCACGTGGTCAAGTACAGTAGAAAAGCGTATAAGTCCATGCTGAAAAGTGATGGGCTCTGGAACCGGTTTTCATCGCGCTGGAATTTGCTGAAAATGATAACGCGCTTCTTTGGAAACATGATACCGACCACTTTTCTGGCGCTGCTTCCATGGCATCACCCATCTGGTGTAAAAGACCCACAGTGGTGTATTGATTGGATTAAGGCGTACAGCGGCGACGATGTGCAGCTTGCAACCTTGGACACCGAGAATTTGAAGGCAGGCTTCGTTGTCTAATTGATGAAGAAGCGTATTCTAAAAACCAGGTTTTCAAGCACCTGTTAGAAAAATAGTCAGAGGCATACAAGCAATGTTGAGCGAACAACAACGAACTTTATTGATATTGAATGGTGTAGGGCTTCTCATCACAGCGTTGTTGGCCGGTTGGCTTTATTTCATTATGCTGCTGGAAGGCATTCGCCTTTGGCCGTTTATTGAGTTTATAACTGCCGACGTGCCAGGCGACAGGCGTGGCTGGAACATGGCGCACATGGAAGCCATCACCAATGGCACCTTGCTTATCGCAACCGCGCTTATAGCGCCTTACGTTAAACTGAGCGCGCTGGGAACCAAGGTTTTGTTTTGGACTACGTTAACGTACGGATGGCTATTCACATTACCAGCCATAGCAAATGCCTGGTTTGGCACCCGAGGCTTGGCTTTTGGTGGTGGGCCATTTGAAGGCGGCATTATCAACGATGTGATATTTCTGTTTGGCTGGCCTTCTTTTGCGTCGGTGCATGTAGCGTTTCCTTTGCTTGCCTATGGTATTTGGAAACACTATAAGTCTCTTTGAATAGACACCACTTTATGGCGTAAAGCTTAGAGCGACGCAATAAGAAGGGCAGGAACTCGCTGTCGGATTTTGACCGTAGAACAGGCAAAACGGACTTATTGCGCTGGCTGCCAAATGGGCGATGATCCGCGCAGCCCATTAAGCCCTGAACGCAGCTTCCATCAGTTGTTGATCGTGTCAGCTGATATTGCCTGCTAGAATGCAGCGGCTATCTTCGGTTTATTCTCCAAAATTTCATCCATGGTCAGTCCGGACAACTCGTGAGGGAACACCAGCCAATCTTCGGTAGTGTGCACATAATAATCCGGCTCGTTATCAGTAACATTGTGCGAAGGCTTATACCAGGGAGTCGCCACACGCATTTCCGTAGGCATATTTCGTCTACAGCTCGCTTGCAATCGATCAAATATTGCAAGGATACTGCGCCCAGAATCAAAAACATCGTCTACGATCAGAACTCGGTTGTCTGAATCGATATTATCGATGATGTAATCCAAGCCGTGCACGCGAACTTGTTTGTCTTGCTTGTTAATTCCGCTGTAGGACGAAGTGCGAATGGCGATATGGTCCGTTTGAATGCCAACGTAATCAAGGTACTCTTGAACAGCAATTCCAACGGGCGCGCCACCTCTCCATACGCCGATGATAAAATCGGGATTGAAGCCACTTTCGTAAATCTTCTTTGCCAAAAGGAAAGAGCTTAACAATAACTCATCTGCTGTGATGTAGTACTTATCCATCTGAAGATTCTGACCAAAATGAATTTCCATTTTAATCCAAATTAGCCTAAGAGCTCCAATAATTCGCGACTTAAACTACATATCACTAACAACCGCTGCCACTTACAACAGCAATGTCGCCACTATACGAGAGTCGTCAGAATTTTGTCACTTTAGCCATGATTGACCGCATCGCAACCCTGAGGTGTTAGACCCTCTTCGTGGATAAGGAATTACATCACAGTTCGGTATCAGTCTGCTATATACCCCGGTTGACCAACTAGACTTTTCATAGGCGTAAGCAATTCGCCGTTATTTTGAAGAACTTGATAGGGACACCAAGGAGAAAGCGTCGATGGCAAGTGCAAGCAGGCCGGCGAGAGCTAAAGCGAAAGCTGCAAACGAAATGTACGAAGCAGACGGTGACTATGCACCGTATATGGAAGCAATCCATCGTGTGCAGTGTGTTATTGAATTCGACATGGACGGCACAATTATTTGGGCCAACGAGAATTTTCTAACCGCTCTCGGATACAATCTGAGCGAGATAGTGGGTCAGCACCATCGAATCTTCTGCGACCCTGAATATACTAATAGTCCTGCGTATAAAGAATTCTGGCAAGGTTTAGCCTCTGGATCTTACGCTTCCGGCGAATATATGCGGCTCACCAAAGACGGCGAGTCAATCTGGATCAATGCTTCCTACAATCCTGTTCTGGATGAGGATGGCAAGCCGGTAAAGGTCGTTAAGTTTGCTACGGACGTTACGGCGGCGACGATTGAACACGCCGAGACTGAGTCAATGTTGAACGCGATGCATCGCGTTCAAGCGATCATCGAGTTTGAATTGGATGGCACTATTGTTCACGCGAACGACAATTTTTTGCAAGCCATGGGTTACCAGCTTGAGGAAGTTGTGGGTAAACATCATCGAATATTCTGTGAGGATGAGTTCGTTCGCAGTGCGGAGTATGCGACTCTTTGGAAAAACCTAGGTGAGGGCCGATTCGATTCTGGTGAATATCTAAGAATTGCCAAAGACGGGTCGCAAATCTGGATAAACGCTTCCTATAACCCGGTGTTTGATGCAAATGGTGTTGTTCAAAAGGTAGTCAAGTTCGCGACAGATATCACTGAGGCCAAGCTTCAAGCAGCCGATTTCCAAGGCAAGATCCAGGCTATAGACCGTGAACAGGCCGTTGTAGAATTCGACATGCAGGGTTACGTTCTGGAAGCCAACGACAACTTTCTAAGTGTTTTTGGATATCATATCGATGAGGTCAAAGGAAAACATCATCGTCTATTTTGTTCAGAGGAATATGCTCAGACGCAGGAGTATGAAGATTTCTGGCGTCAACTTGCAGAAGGGAAATCGTTTTCCGGTCAATACAAGCGGGTAGCCAAAAACAATGGCGAAGTCTGGATCACAGGAAATTACAATCCCATTCTTGGACCCGGCGGCAAGCCGATTAAGGTGGTTAAGTTCGCAACCGATGTAAGCGATGACGTTCGCGCGGAACAAACCTTGCAGCACGATGTAACGCGCATTACTACATCTGTTGAAGAGATGTCACGGCAGATCTCCGATGAAACACAAAAGGTAGCTTCGAACGCCCAGAACCTTGGTGCCACAACCGAAGAAATGAGTGGCAGTATTGAGGAGCTAAGTGCGTCGATTGACTCAATCGCACAGAATTCGCAGATTGCCGATGAGCAAGCCAACAATGCTAAAGAAAATGCGGAAGCAGGCAATAAAGCGATCGAAGAGTCCATCGAAGCGATGAATCTTATTCATAAATCGTCTGAGGAAATCAAAGAAATCTTGACTGTGATTGCTGAGATTTCCAGCCAAACCAATTTGCTGGCGTTCAACGCAGCAATCGAAGCGGCTCGTGCCGGAGAGCACGGTCGTGGATTCTCGGTGGTAGCCGATGAAGTTCGAAAACTTGCTGAACGATCATCGCAAGCGGCGCAAAATATTTCAAAACTGATCAGCGATTCTTCGAAACGAATAGAGCGTGGCAATGTGGTATCACAAGAAGCCGGTGAAGCGTTCCAGACGATTCTGGAAGGCGTTGTTAAAACGGCCAGTTCCATTTCCCAGATTACGATCGCAGCGTCTGAGCAACAACGAGCGGCGAGAGATGTCGCAGGTGCTATTGAATTGGTAGCTACCTCTGCAGAAACTTCTGCAGGAGCGACGAATGTTATTGCAACCTCAACAAAAGATCTTGCTTCCCAGGCCGCTGCTTTGGTCGATTTCTTGGGAAAAAAAGGTAAGTAGTCGACCATCATTTCGGCGTGCAATCTAGATGAATACGATGCAGTTCCAAGCGTTTAGACGACTTGTACACGAGTTCACTGGCGTTACTATTTCTGACTCGAAACGTGAGATGCTGTTTGCGCGCGTGAGTAAACGCATGCACGCCTTGGAAATTGATTGCTTCTCCAGCTACTACAAGCGGCTAACGAACGATGAGCACGAAAAAGTTGCGTTTGTTGACACGGTGACTACCCATGAAACGCGCTTTTTTCGTACACCTAGAATCTGGGATTACATCGAGCATGAATTGTTGACGAGTTGGCGTCCCGGACTAACGGCAAGGCCTTTCAAAGCGTGGTCTGCAGCTGCTTCAAGTGGTGAGGAAGCGTATAGTCTGTCAATCTTGCTGCACGAGTGCTCGGAAAAAAACCCGGGCTTTACTTACGAGGTGCACGGCAGTGACGTTTCTCAGCCAATGATTTCAAGGTGTGGTGAGGGCATGTACAGTCAGCGATCCGTGGCGCAATTTCAGGAATCTATGCCTGATCGTTTTCAACGCTCAATGAAGGTGGCTGGCGACAGTTATACGCCGCGTGCTGCATTTCGAAAGAGCGTATCGTTTTCCCAATCGAACTTGTTTTCGCCGGCTAAGGCTAGGCAAGAGTACGACCTTATTCTATTGCGCAATGTTCTGATCTATTTTTCTCGTGAAGACCAAATAAGAGCTTTGGAAGTGATGCATGACCGCATGCGCCATGGGGCCATACTTATTATTGGAGAGTCTGAGTTTCTTTCCGGGCTGGAGCACTTATTTGAAAACGTTCAACCGCTAGTATACAGGGCAAGTCATGATGTCCATTAATCGGCAGAGTGAAGTCGAAGAGATACCGGTGCACATTGGTGACATTGCGCTTGGCTGCGACGGGCAAAAGCTGAGCGCAATTCTGGGTTCGTGCGTGTCGGTCGTGCTGGTGGATACAGACCAGGCACGCTTCACAATGAGTCATAGTTTACTTCCCGAGCAAACAGATCAGTCAGATACGCCGAGTGCTCGATGGGTCGATCAAGCAGTGATTCTAGGGCTTGAGTTGCTGGATGTGCCTACAAATCGTTATCGTCGATTGCAGGCTTATGTAGCCGGTGGCGCGTGCATGATGGAAATGTCTGGAGACGACCCTTTAAGGGTAGGCGACCTTAATGTGGCAGTTGCGCTTGCCAGTCTTCAGCAGTATCGAATACCGGTTATCTCGCAGCATGTGGGTGGTACTAACGGTCGACGTATCGTGTACTGCGGTGAATCTCAGTCTTGTCAGATAAGTACTATTCCAAGGTCAGTATGGGCATAGCATTTGATAAACCAGAGCAGCATCCAGAAGAGGTGTATGGCACGTTTCGGCTAGGCTCCAATGAATTTGGCGTCTGTGCCTCGTTTATTAGGGAGGTCATTAATGCACCGGCAGAGTACCGTCCAAACCCTCTTTGCCCTAGCTACATTATAGGAACTCTCACTCTTAGAGATACAATTATTCCGGTTGTAGATCTAGAGCGATTGTTTACTCGTCAAGTAAAGACTACCCAGCATTCTGGCGTGGATAACAAGAACGGAAAAGTAGCAATCATTGATATGAATCATCAGCCGATCGGTTTTCTGTTCGACGACACAATTGATGTGTTCCGTAGCAATAGCCCCGATTGTGAATTTGTTGATGTGGCCAACGTGGACGAATCCGGCGCGACACGAGGCGCATTTTGGTTCAGTTCCGCTGATCGCGTTGTTCAAGTGTTAGATCCTCTGCAGATTCTGCAAGCCAATGACGCACTCCCGCATCTAGCAAATGATGAGGCTAGAGTTGAAGAAAGAAAACTGGTGCACAGAGGACCATTATGCAGAAGTATTGCTTTTCGTGTGGGCCCACTACAGATGGCTTTTGACATGGCCGATGTTGAAGAAGTGCTACCTAGTACCGAAGTGCTTCGCGATGATATAGCAAGTGGCGTATTGCTTGGCGCGCTCAAGTTGCGTGGCGAGGAAATACCACTGATCGATCTGGCTGCTGTTTTTCATATTCAGGCAACAGACGGTTCCCTGCAACTGTGTGACAAGAGTATTGTAGTGGTCGATCATGCGAGCATGCGGTTCGGCCTGGTTGTTGACGAAATCAATGACCTTCTTCAGTACTATACTGATGAGCTTTTGGCCTATCCAGGATTTGCTATAGGCAGCCCTGATCTTTTCGCAGGTTGCGTTAAGAACAAAGCAGGCGAAGAGCGTATTTTGCTGAGTATCGATGGCTTATTTGATACTCCCGAAATGCAGTCTGCAGTGCAAACCAGCGATGATTTCTTCGATAAACACTCGGGCAACGAAGAAGCTTCGAGAGTCATTCAAACCGGTGAGCTAACTTCCTACCTTACCTTTGATATAGATGGTTTATACGCCTTGCCTTTGTCCAAGATCGTTGAAGTAGTTGACTATCCAACTGAACTTGTTCAGCCGCCTATGCTTAACGAATTGTTTGATGGTGTGCTTAATTTGCGGGGCGAGTTCATCGCGACAATGAGCGTGCAGTCTCTATATCAATTAGATGCCGATTTGCACAAACACCAACACATCATCGTGTTCGAGCACGATGGCCAACAATATGGCTTGGCCGTACCCTCGGTAACGTCAATCATTCATATTGACCTGGCCAATCAACACGCACTACCAGCCGTACTGCAGCAAGACATAGAGAACCTTGCGGAGGATGTTGAAAAGTCCATTTTGCTTGGCCTAGACGACGAAGAGCCGTCAGTGAGTTTATCAATCATTGATCTGGCGAAGATTGCGACGCGCGCTCAAAAGGTCAAAAATCAGATGTAAAATCTTCGGCGTTCGCGGTTTCATCTTATGCGCATGCTGGTGTGATCACGAATCAACTTAAGAAAAGTTTGTTGCAATGGCGTAGCCTGCCAATCTTTGTGACTCATAATGCCAATCTCTCGGTCTGTACCCTTAAGAATCACCGGGCTGACGGCCAGTAAACCAGACGTTACGTCTATTTCCACCTGCCTCGCCGGCAGCAATGCGGCTCGATCGCTATTCAATAGCAGGCCTCGGGTTGCCACCAGTGAGCTGCATTCAACCACTGATTCCGGAGATTCCAGCCCTTCTCGGTGAAACATTTGATTAAAGGCTTCGCGGGCGGGTGTATTTAACCTGGGCGCTATCCAGCTTAGCTTGCGCAGCTCCTTTATGGAGGAAGTCGTGTTGCTGGTGAGCTGATGGCCTTTTCTAACGACAATACTTAAAGGATCTTTGAATAGCAGCTCTTGCTCTATGTCTTTGCTTGAAGCAGGCTGGCGCAACGCACCGATAATGAAATCGATCTGACCGTGCAGCAGGCTGTGAAGCTGCTCCTCGAACGGACCATCGATTATGGATACCTGCGACTCTGGGGCAATTTTTAGTAACTCGATCACGGCCGCTGGCACCAACTCAGTGCGAGAAAGTGGCAGCGCGCCAATGCGTATTGAACTCGTCAAAATTCCACACGCTTCGTTAAGCTCATCAATACCTTGATTTAGTTCCGCGAAAAATAAACTGGCAAGCCGAGTTATCTCTTTCGCTCTCCAGCTTGGTTCTACACCCTGAGGAACTCGCTGGAATAGCGTAAGCTGACAAATGCTCTCAAAATCGCGAATAGCACGGTGCAAGGTGGGTTGCGTAAGATCTAACCGTTGTGCGGCTCTTGTGTAGCTGCCTTCTTGTGTAACGGTCACCAAAGCGCGTAGCTGTCGGGTGGTGAATTTTCTGTCAACGCGTCGGGACGTGCTAGCTGCGGACAAATTATCGATCGCTGACAGCCATCGTTGACCCCGAGCTACCCGTCTTAGAAAGGCCTTTCCCGGCACTGTAGTGATAACCCCGGAAGTAGATCGCTCAAACAGAGCAGTGCCTAGTCCTTTTTCGAGTTCTCTAATGCCCTGTGTTAGCGTTGGTTGCGACAAGTGAATGGATCTGGAAGCACCGCTTATAGAGCCCAGTCTATCAACTTCCAGCGCCGCGCGCAGATGTCTAAGATTGGCAGAATGGGTAAAAGAAGTGTTCATGATGATTAATCATTATAGAAAAAACCTATGGAAGTATACAGAATTCCAAGAGGCGTTTCCGACAAACTCAGGGCACACTATAGGTATAGCAACTGTAAGCTCCCAATTGCCCTTATGCCGATATGACTAGAGTGGGCCAAAGATGAACTCAGCGGAATGAAAACACAGGTTGGAATCATTGGTGCAGGGCCCTCCGGTTTACTGCTTTCTCAGTTATTGCATGGCATGGGTATCGACACCGTGGTCCTCGAGCGTCAAACACGCGAGTACGTGCTGTCACGTATACGTGCCGGCCTGCTTGAGCGGGGAACGGCCGAAATGCTACGGGAGGCCGGTGCCGGCACCAATCTGGATAAATATGGCGACGAACACGAGGGTGTAAAAATTGTTTTTCAGGGCGAAACCTGTCGAATAGACTTTGCGAAGTCTACGGGTGCCAAAATGACCGTGTACGGCCAAACAGAACTTACCCGCGATTTGTATGAAGCCAGAGACAAGTCTGGCGGCAAGGTGTTACACGAGGTGTCGGATGTTACGCTGGCTAAACTCGACACAGATAAGCCGGAAATTCGTTTTCAGCACGCAGGTAACACTGAAACGCTACACTGCGATTTTATTGTGGGTTGCGACGGATATCACGGCGTCAGTCGCAAGGCGATTCCGGATGTCGACAAGCGCGAATACGAAAACAGTTATCCTTTCGGTTGGTTGGGCGTTCTGTCTGAAACGCCGCCGGTTTCTCATGAGTTGATTTACGCCTACCATGATCGCGGTTTCGCACTCTGCTCGATGCGTTCAGAGTCACTGAGTCGCTATTACATTCAGGTGCCCGCGGACGACGACATAGAAAATTGGCCTGATGATAAATTTTGGGAAGAGCTTAAGCGACGATTGCCGGTGGATGTTGCGAACAGCTTGGTGACAGGCCCAACAATCGAGAAGTCCATTGCGCCACTGCGAAGTTTTGTCTGTGAGCCAATGCGCTGGAATTCATTGTTTCTCGCTGGCGACGCAGCGCACATCGTTCCACCCACGGGTGCCAAAGGCTTGAATCTTGCCGCATCAGACGTGTACTACTTGTCGCAGGGCTTCAAACGGCATTTTCAGAATGGTGATTCGGAAGGTTTGGCCAACTATTCAGATCAGGCCTTGGAAAGGGTGTGGAAATCCAGTCGCTTTTCGTGGTCTTTAACGCACTTACTGCATGACTTTTATGAGGCGGACGGTGGGTTTAGCGCACGAATACGTAAAGCTGAATTTGAGTACCTGAATTCGTCTGAAGCAGCGCAGACTGCGTTTGCTGAAAATTATGTTGGACTGCCGTATTAGTCGTGGGCAAGTTAGTCATGGGCAAGGTTGGAGAGAGTAAATGAGCATCTGTGTAACAAACGTGCAACGTGCAGCGGCCGATGTCGTTGAGCAATATCAGGGTGCCGAGGTGGCCACTGTGCACGAGGCGCAGGGCCGTAAGGGTTTGTTGGCGTCCTATATGCGACCAATCTATGTAGGCGCGAAAATAGCGGGTACAGCCGTTACCTGTGAGGTAGCCCCCGGCGACAACTGGATGCTGCATGTAGCGGTTGAGCAATGTCAGCCAGGCGATGTTTTGGTGGTGTCACCCACAAGCCCCTGTGAAGACGGCTACTTTGGTGACCTGCTGGCAACGTCTTTGCAAGCACGGGGTGTGCGTGGCTTGATCATCGATGCCGGTGTGCGTGATGTGGCAACCTTGACCGAGATGGGGTTCCCAGTGTGGTCAAAGGCTATTTACGCGCAGGGCACTGTGAAAGAAACACTGGGTAATGTGAATACACCTATTGTCTGCGCAGGTGCACGAATTTTGCCGGGTGATCTAATTGTTGCAGACGACGACGGCGTAGTGGTAGTGGAAGCCAAAGCGGCAGAATCGGTATTCACCAATGTTCAAAAGCGTATCGCAAACGAAGAAGACAAACGAGCGAGACTGGCCGGTGGTGAGCTTGGCCTGGATATTTACAACATGCGTGAGCGCCTGGCGAGCAAAGGGTTTCGCTGGGTGGAGTCATCGGACGAGTAAATAGCGGATGCTAAAGTCAATTCCTTGTTCAGTATTTCGTGGTGGTACATCCAAAGGACTGTATTTTCTTGCGTCAGACTTGCCAAATGATCCAGTACAACGCGATGCGATGTTGCTAGCGGCCATGGGCTCGCCCGATGACCGTCAAATCGACGGCATGGGAGGCGCCCATCCATTGAGTAGCAAAGTCGCCATTGTGAGCCCTTCTGACACAAATGATGCCGATGTGGACTATTTGTTTTTGCAGGTTGTGGTAGACAAGGCTGAAGTGAGTGACGCGCAAAACTGCGGGAATATTCTGGCGGGTGTTGGTCCGTTTGCCATCGAATCTGGTTTAGTGAAAATCAGTGGCGAGTTAACTGATGTGCGAATCAAAATGCTTAATACAGGTGCACTGGCTACCGCACGTGTTGAGACTCCGGGTGGGCAAGTGAACTACCAAGGCAGTGCGCGAATCGACGGCGTACCCGGCACTGCCGCACCTATACCTTTGGATTTTGAAGACATAGCCGGTTCCAGTTGCGGAGCACTGTTGCCTACCGGAAATGTTGTAGATGTTATTGAGGGTGTTGACGTAACGTGTATTGATAATGGCATGCCGGTGGTTGTACTCAACGCCAGCGACTTTGGCCTTGCTGGCACTGAGACGCCTGAAGCGCTTGAAGCGAACACCCCATTGAAAGAACGAATTGAAGCTATACGTCTCACACTGGGCCCTTTGATGAATCTGGGCGATGTGAGTAACAAGACTGTGCCCAAAATGTGCCTGACTTCTCCCGCACTTAACGGTGGCGCAATCAACACACGTACTTTTATTCCGCACCGTGTTCACGAAGCCATTGGCGTGCTTGGTTCAGTCAGTGTGGCAACAGCGTGCATGCTGACCGGTTCAGTGGCGCAGCGCGTCAGCGACATGCATTCGAGAGAGGGTGCTCAACAATTGGATGTTGAACATCCCAGCGGCTTTTTCACTGTGGAGATGGATGTTAGCTCTTCGGATAGCAATGAGCCACTCAGCGTACAGCGAGCTGCTCTGCTGAGAACGGCACGCTTATTGATGCGCGGTGAAGTGTTTGTTCAAAACGATGTGCTCACGTTATGAACATGATTAAAACAATATGCCTATTAGGTTTTGGTGAAGTAGGTTCTACACTCGCCATCGACCTGCTCCAGCACAGTGAGGCCAATATTGTAGCTTGGGATATACAGTTCGCGGATTCTGAGTCCTTAAGCAATAAGCGGTATGCATCGATAGAATCATCTCGTCTCAGAAAGGCAAGCGACACCATTGACGCGGTCAACAGTGCCGACCTGGTTATATCAGCTGTGACGGCGCAGCAGGCATTGCCAGCGGCAAAGTCAGTAATCCAGAACATGACATCACAAGCCTGGTATCTGGACCTGAATTCAGTATCGCCAGGCACGAAGATAGAACTGGCCGAGCAGCTAACACAAACTGGCGCGCGTTTCGTAGAGGCCGCTGTGATGGCTCCGATCGCACCAAAACGAATTGCAGCACCGATATTGTTGGCCGGCGTTCATGCCGGTGAATTTCTACCCCTTGCACGCGAGTTAGGGTTTAGCAACATGAGTGTGTTATCCGACAATGCAGGTCAGGCGGCCGCAAGTAAAATGTGCCGCAGTGTGATGATTAAAGGAATGGAAGCACTAATCACTGAGGCCTTGTTAACAGCGCGACACTATGATGTTGAGCAATCTGTGTTGGATTCGCTGAATAATTTATTTCCGCACCCTAACTGGCAAGCGCAATCAGCTTACATGATATCGCGAAGCCTTGAACATGGGGTTCGAAGAGCAGAGGAAATGCGTGAGGTTGCAAAAACTGTGCAGGAAGCCGAGGTGGACTCTTGGATGAGCAGCGCCTGCGTAGAACGCCAGCAATGGGCCGGTGAACTTTCTTACGCTAAGAACAACTCCGATTTCGAATCTGCAGATCTAGTCAAAATGCTTGATACCATTCGCTGTTGCGCAGCTCAGACATCGCGATAGCACTTCAGAGACCAACACTATGATAATTGATTGTCACGGCCACTATACAACCGCACCTGAGCCGCATCAGCTGTTCAGGGAAGCCCAGCTTGCAGCTCATAAAGACGGTAGTGAATTACCGATTGTGCCTCATATCAGCGATGATCAAATCATTGAGAGCATAGAACAAAATCAGCTGCGCCTTCTGAAAGAACGTGACGCTGACATGACCAGTTTCTCACCACGTGCGTCGGGCATGGCGCATCACTTG
>JBGCDE010000185.1:0-9328 GCA_045105115.1 Pseudomonadales bacterium
GCACCAACTCCTGCGCCAGCGCCAGCACCAGCGCCAGCGCCTGTTACTGGCAGCGCAAGCTTGTCTTGGAGCATTCCAACCAAGCGAGAAAATGGCGAGTCGCTGGCCCTCAGCGAAATTGCTTCCTACGAGATCTACGTAACCGCAGAGAATGCGGGTACCAGCCGCACTATCAGGGTCGACAATCGCAATCAGACCAAGTACACCTTGTCGCCCCTGGATTCCGACAAGTACTTCTTTTCGATGGTGACCATCGACTCAGAAGGAATGTATAGCGAGCTGTCACAGGTTGTCAGCAAAACCATTAACTAAGCGACAGGCCGAATACGCTATCAACGTGAGACATCTCTCACGTTGATAGCAGAAATTGCCTCTCCCTTGCATGAACCAGACCGTCTATTCTGGTGTCTAAGGATTGGGAGCACAGGGATGTCACTTTAATCTTTTCAGGTTTCACGTAAGCAGCTCTTATGCCTACGGACCAGCTCTTACGATCAAACTCTGCACTTATCATTTGAAGTAGCTTCGCAAGAAACTGTGAGCTACGTCTCATTTTGAACTATCATTAAATCGGTGGCCCTGAACATAAGCCGATGGGTGACGTTGCTGGCCACATGGACTAAGCCAACTACTTCCTGATGATAAAAAAATGAAGATTTTACTGACTGGCGGCGCTGGATTTATCGGCTCTGCCGTGGTTCGCCTAATAATCGAACACAGCGAACACCAAGTACTCAATTTCGATAAGCTCACTTATGCTGGCAACCTGGAAAGCCTGCAAAGTATTCGCGATTCCAGCCGCTATCAATTTGTACAGGCTGATATCTGCGACGCAGCATCCGTAGCAGGCGCCTTAGAGCACTATCAGCCTGACGTGATCATGCACTTGGCTGCAGAATCGCATGTAGATCGCTCGATTGATGGACCCGCCGCGTTTATCGAGAGTAACGTGATTGGCACTTACACCTTGCTTGAGGCTGCCAGACAATATTGGACGGGGTTACCAGCAGAGCGCCAATCACTGTTTCGGTTTCACCACATCAGCACTGATGAAGTGTATGGATCTCTGGGTGAGACCGGATTGTTTCGTGAAGACAGCCGCTATGAGCCCAATTCTCCCTATTCAGCCAGCAAAGCGTCATCAGACCATTTGGTCAGGGCTTGGCAGGCTACTTTTGGCTTACCAACGCTTATCACAAACTGCTCGAATAACTACGGGCCTTATCATTTTCCAGAAAAGTTGATTCCGCTGACCATTCTGAACGCCTTGGCGGGCAAGCCCCTACCTGTTTATGGTGATGGCAAGCAGATTCGTGACTGGCTGTATGTAGAGGACCATGCCCGTGCACTGTTGCAGGTAGCCTGTACTGGTGAAATTGGTGAAACTTATAACATCGGTGGCCACAACGAGAAGAAGAACATTGACGTAGTGCACGCCATTTGCGAAGCCCTTGAGAAACTTGCCCCGGAAAAACCAAGTGGCGTTAAGCAATACACGGACTTGATCACCTTTGTTGCTGATCGTCCCGGACATGATGTTCGCTATGCAATAGACGCAGGAAAAATCGAGCGCGAGCTTGGCTGGTCGCCATTGGAAACGTTCGAAAGCGGTCTTGAGAAAACTGTGCGCTGGTATCTTGACAATGAAGCCTGGTGGTCACGGGTACAAGACGGCTCGTACCAGGGCGAGCGGCTCGGTCTTGCTGCAGCCACCGCTTAGTATCAATGACCATGATGGTCGCAGATAACAATAATCGAAAGGATTTGAAATGAAAGGAATAGTACTGGCGGGCGGCTCCGGAACGCGATTGCACCCGGTTACTCGTGGTGTCTCTAAGCAATTACTGCCCGTGTATGACAAACCGATGATCTACTACCCGCTATCAACGCTGATGCTGGCCGGTATTCGAGACATATTAGTGATTTCTACGCCTGTAGACCTGCCCTACTTCAAACGCATGCTGGGAACGGGAGAAAATTTGGGGGTTAATTTTGAATACGCTGAACAACCCTCACCAGACGGCCTGGCACAGGCCTTCATTATTGGCGAACAATTTATTGGCAACGACAGTGTTTGCCTGGTGCTTGGCGATAATATTTTTTATGGCGAGCATTTTTCTACCACTCTCGAGGAAGCCGCTGCGCAAAAGCAGGGGGCAACTGTTTTCGGTTATCTGGTAGACGACCCACAGCGCTTTGGTGTCGTAGAATTTGACGACCAAGGACGCGCAATCTCGATTGAAGAAAAACCTGAAAAACCCAAATCAGACTACGCCGTAACAGGCTTGTATTTCTACGACAACGACGTGATTGACATTGCCAAGAATATAAAACCAAGCGCGCGCGGTGAGCTTGAAATTACCACCGTAAATGCCGAGTATTTAAAACGTGGCTCGCTGAGTGTACGACGCTTAGGCAGAGGCTTTGCCTGGTTAGATACAGGAACCCATGACAGCTTGATGGAGGCTGGCCAATTTGTGCGAACCATTGAATTGCGCCAAGGATTGAAAGTAGCGTGTCTCGAAGAAATTTCGTATAACAATGGTTGGATTGGTGTAGAGGCCTTATTGAACGAGGCTGAAGCCTTGGGTAAAACTCAATACGGTCAGTACCTGAAGAAAGTAGCAAGTGGTAAAACAGCATGAATGTGATAGAAACAGCGCTTCCTGGTGTGCTGATTATCGAACCAACCGTACATGGTGATCACCGCGGTTTTTTTCTGGAAAGTTACCGCGCTAAGCAATATGCAGAAATGGGCATCAAACAGGCATTCGTGCAGGACAATCATTCGCGCTCGCAATACGGTGTACTACGCGGCCTTCACTTTCAAATAAGCCAACCTCAGGGGAAGTTGGTGCGTGTTACCCGTGGCAGCGTGTTTGACGTGGCCGTTGATGTAAACCCTGAGTCTGAAACTTACGGACAACATGTAGGTGTAGACCTTAGTGAAGACAACCATCGCTTGTTCTGGGTGCCGCCCGGTTACGCGCATGGCTTTGTTGTGACCAGCGAGATCGCCGATTTCCAATACAAGTGCACAGACTATTATCAACCGGCGGATGAAGGTGGCGTTGCCTGGAATGACCCCGACATTGGTATTGATTGGCCAGTGGAGCAGCCCACTTTGTCGGAAAAAGATTCCGCACTGCCGCGCCTGGCGGAGTACACCGGCAAACAATTCAGCCTGACATGAGCAAGTTAATTCTGATCGCTGGCGGGCACGGACAGGTAGGCTCAGAATTTGCAGCACTCAGCACGGACCAGATTCGCTGCCTAAGCCTTGGATCGTCCGAGCTGAATATTTGCCAGGCAAACAGCATAGAGACGGCATTAGATACCCACCGACCTGATGCATTGATAAATGCCGCTGCCTATACAGCGGTTGATAAAGCAGAGACTGAAACTGATGCCGCTTATGCCCTGAATCGGGATGGCGCGGAACAATTGGCTCTGGCCTGTTCCGCACGAGACATTCCACTTCTACACCTATCAACAGACTACGTATTCAATGGCAAAAAAAAGCACGCCTATGTAGAAAGCGACCCAACTGACCCACAAGGTGTTTACGGCGAATCCAAACTGGCGGGGGAGCTGGCGATTCAAAAGAACTGCCGCAAATACCTCATATTGCGGGTGAGCTGGGTGTTTGGTCAATTTGGCAATAATTTCGTGAAAACAATGCTTAGACTGGCAGCCAACCGTGATGAACTTGGCGTAGTGGCTGACCAACACGGTGCACCAACCTCAGCCAACAGCATCGCACGAACTTTGTTGAACCTGGCTGTCAGTAGTCTTGGCCAAGCTGAATTTCCATGGGGCCTATATCATTTACCAAGTCACCCAGCCACTAACTGGCACGAGTTTGCCGAAGAGATTTTCGCTCAAGCAAACAGCATTGGGCTTTTGAGCAACACACCTAAAGTAAATGCGATCGCAACCGAAGATTATCCAACACCGGCGGCGCGACCAGCTAACTCGGCTATGGGCAGCAATAAACCCTTAACCGGAATTACAGCCTGCGACTGGAAGAAAGAATTGAATGACGTGTTAGTTGCAATCAAAAATCAAGATCAAAACGCCTCCGGCCAATCTTGATTGACACGGCCTTTCCAGTCTGGATCGCGTTTCTCAAAATAGGCAACGCCGCCTTCCAACGCGTCTGGTTTACGCATACTGTGATTTAGAGCGCGAGATTCGCGAGTAACGCCTTCTTCGAGACTGGATAATAGCCCTTGCCACAATAACGACTTGTGCAAACCCGATATTAACGGCGCGCAGTTAACCGCAAAGTCTGTGGCCATTTCTTGCGCTACACTCAGTACATCGCTTGCAGGTACACAGCGGCTTGCCAAGCCATAATCAAGCACCTGCTGACCTGTCAGACGCTCTGCGCGCACCAGCAACTCGAAGGCCTTCTCAAAGCCGACCAGTCTTGGCAGCACATAAGACACACCGAAGTCAGCCACCACACCTCGGCGATTTTGCAGATAACCATACTTGCCCTCTTCGGCAACAATTCGAATATCACACTGCGTGGCAATACCCAGACCAACGCCAACCGCGTGACCGTTACATGCCGCAATCACCGGTTTGCGAACCTCCCAGGCCTGCATACTTAGTGGGCAGGAGCTGATGTCTTCCCGGTCACTGCTATCGAAAGTGTCGCCACCACCTGATAAGTCGGCGCCTGCACAAAATGCCTTACCCGCACCTGTGACTATCACACACCGCACTTCATCATTTGCATCGCAATCCTGATACGCCTGACCAAGACCGTGCATCAAGTCATAGTTGAACGTATTCATCGCGTCTGGACGATTAAGCGTGATAGTGGCCACGCCATCAGCGAGTTCCATGAGTACGGCATCCGACATTGTTCTTCCTCTGTTTTCTTACTGCGCGTTCTTTCGCACAGCGGCGCAGTATGGGATATCGCCTACAAAACGGTCAACTGTGAAGACCGTCACAATCCAAACCGTAAGAAAGCGAATTGTGCTTAACAATTGCCCAATAATTCACCAGCAATCTAGACTAAAAAACAACCAGAACAGAATAACACTTGTCATGCATAAACTTAGTCAGACCCGCCTGCTTCTTGCACTTATGCTTGCCAGCCTGTCCGTCGCCAGTCACGCGCAGCTACCTCACTCAACGACGATGCAGAACAATGATTCAGCACCGTCGCAACAACACGTGAGTAAAGAAATTAAGCAACGCTCCACGGCAATTGTGTTGGATTTTGAAAATGGCACTGACGCAAAGGTAAGAAAATCGGTCCGCAAACAACTGGCCGAAAAGTTTGTGCAAAGGCTTCATGAACAAGAAGCCTTCGACAAGGTTTTCAACGAGCGCGATGCAAAGAAGCAAAGGCGCATTCGCAATGACTCTTCAGTGGTAGTGGCGGGTGTAATCACCAGCTATCGTAAAAAATCAGCGAACGTACGCGTGCTGGTTGGCGTAGACGAAGGCATATCATTTTTCGATACCCGCATTCGTCTCAGCAAAAAAGCCAGCACTGATATTCTCAAGCGTTCAAAGGTCAACGCGATTACTGTTGCCGAAGATGAATTGCTGGCCGAGGCAAAAGACAAAGGCGAAAGCTTGCGCGAATATGTGGAAGACGCCGCTCAGGCAATTGCACGTGCGTATCGATCAGATTCCAAGGCGCGAAAGCAGAACGAAGTAAGCACTTAATGGCTAAGATGCATTACTGCTGAGGATTGATAATAACCTTGCCTCTCGCCCGCCCGGTTTCGATATAGTGCAGCGCGTCAGCGGTTTGTGCCAGTGGGTATTCTTTATCAATAACCGACTTCAATTGTCCCGACTCCATAATCGCCGCCAGAATTTCAAAATCATTGCTATTGCTGTGCGCTAACATTGTTACGAAAGTCTGGCTTACAAATGGCGAATACAAGATTGCTTTGATCGGTGTGACTAATGGCCCAATCCAACGGCCATCTTCAGGGCTTCCGCCGCCAAGCAAAATGCAAATACCACTTTCTGTCATCACGCTTCGAATCTCAGACAAGCTTCGATTGCCCACCAGGTCAATAACAGCGTCGTACTTTTTAGCGCTATCTACAAAGTCTTGTTTGGTGTAATCGATATGATGATCTGCACCCAATGACAACACCAATTCACGATTACGACCACTGCTGACACCCGTCACTTCCACACCTAAGTTCTTTGCCAACTGAATGGCGTACGTACCCACTCCACCTGAAGCACCATTGATTAACACTTTCTGCCCAGCCTGCAACTTCGCGATGTCGCGAATGGCTTGCAGCGCAGTGACCGCAGCAATCGGCATCGCAGCCGCCCAGGAATGCGGCGCATTGGCGGGCTTTCGCGCCATTGCTCTATCACTACTTACCACCAGGTACTGGGAAAACGCACCTGATTCACCCCCAAAAACTTCATCACCCGGACTGAAACGAATAACGTCTTCTCCTACCGCTTCCACTATGCCGGAATAATCCACACCGACCATAATGTCATTGGGCTTTTTCAAGCCCGCCGACAGTCGAAATAAATACGGAATTCCGCGCAAATAGTGCCAGTCTAATGGGTTCACCGAGGCGGCTTGTACTTTGATAAGGATTTCGTTGGCTTGAGGCACAGGTTTCGCCAACGTTGCTATGTCGATATCTTCCGGGCCACCGTACTCACACTGCACTGCAGCCAGAATGGTCTCGCCGCTAATCGTTGATGCTGTTGGGCACACATTATCAGAACGAATATAGCCGACAACAAGCAGCACACCGATCAATAGTATAAGCAATGCAAAGACGCGCAAAGACCATTTCAACACAGCGGTTACTCCTGTTCAAAAACGAATATGCAGCTTGTCGAGTCTACGAATAAAAATACTGGGGGCATATTGCCAAGCATTCTCTTCAAGCAGCAATTGCTTGGTGGACGCTAACAAGTGCTCAATCATAAGCCGCGCCTCAAGTCGCGCAAGCACTGCACCGATGCAAAAATGCATCCCGCGACCAAAACCCATGTGAGCTTTGGGGTGTTTCCGATCTAACTGCAAGCACTCAGGCTGCGTAAGCTGGATTGGATCGCGATTAGCGGCCGCCCACATTAACATCAAGCGATCGCCGTGCCGCAAATCATAGCCGGCCAATTGGGTAGCACCTTGAACTGCACGGTAATGAAATTTAAACGGTGTTTCCAGCCGTACAATTTCTTCCACGAAACGAGGTATCAATGCGGGGGTTTTTCGCAGAGTTTTGGTGAGCTCTTCACATTCTGCAAGTTTCTTTATGCATGACGCCATCAACGCAGCAGTACTTTCGCCACCGGCGCCAAATAAAACGATCGCAATACCCAGCGCTTCACCCCTTGAGATATTGTTGCGTTCAATACCATCCTTTAAAACAGACAACAAAGGCACGGTACCGTCCACATCGTCAAGCGCTACAGCCTCGTCCAAATAGCGGCCAAGGTAATCAGACATACGCGCCGTTTCTATAGCCAAAAAAACCATAGTCTCGGCACTTACCACTCCGGCTAGCATGTCGCCGCCCATCATTGCCCAGGTGCGAAAATGTTCTACGTCATCTACCGGCAGTCCCAACAAGCGGGCTACTACCAAGGCAGGTACACGCTCACAGGCAGGGATCAGATCACCACCACCTTGATTGATCACACTTTCCAGCTCCGCTTTTACAGTACTGGCCACAAACGGCTCGAACTGAGACACAGCAGTAGGTGTAAAGTGGGCCTGCAGTAAGCGTCGGTGAACTTCATGACGTGGGGTATCGGCCGTCGCAATAACCCTGGTGCCATCTGAGGACGGGAGATCAAATGCGGCAGGAACACCTTGCTGATCCACAACCAGAACACCAGTCAAGTTAGCTGAGAAATCGCGCTCGCGATTTAGTACATCGTCAACCAACGCCCAGCTAGACACAATATGCACTCCTGTATCGCCAATTCGCGCTAGCGGTTTGTGCGCAGTAAGCCGTTCATACAAGTCGTGCGGACGGGCTATTGCGGCAGTGGACAACAGTGAACCGTCAGATTCAGTTAACATCGGTGCGCGCATTAGCTCATGGAATAAGTAAGCAGTAAAAAAGTTGTAACGAGTATAATCCCCGACACAATGAAAATACACTTGGTCAGAACCCGGCTGGTTAACAGCTACGTAATTGAATACGATCAACACTTATTGGTGGTAGACGTCGCTGTGCGCGGTGAACGCTATGTGCTGGGGTTTATAGAGCACGTACTTAAACGCCCCGTCGCTGATGTCAGTCTGGTGTGCTGCACTCATGACGACCCGGATCATATGGGTGGTGTGTTTCATTTAGCCCATCTAGCTGATGCCGAAGTTGCACTGCCCTTTGCGGCAGGTTCTGGTCTACACAAACTCAAGAATAACGTATTTGGCTGGTTCACCCGCCTGATTACAGCGGTTCGTGAAGCATTCCGCCCCCGCGCCTGGAATATGTATATGAACCGTGACAAAGATCGCGAGGCACGAGAGCAGCCTAAGTATGTAGGGGCGCCTGTAAATCCCGACACACCTCTAAAACAGCAAGAAGACCATCGAGTACATGCCAACGACACCCTGCCTGGGTTTACTGACTGGCAGGTAATTCATACTCCCGGGCATTCCTGGGACAGCGTGTGTTACTACCATAAACAATCTGGCAGTTTGTTGGCGGGTGATACTTTGCTAGGCAGCGGCTCTTTAGGAAGATTGGTGACACCGGCTATTTATTCGAATTCGAAGCAGACGGATGCGACTTTAACGACCTTAGAAGGTCTTGAGTTGAAAGCGGTGTACCCTGGGCATGGGTCGATTATGGTTGGGGAAGGGCTGATTGAGGCTGTGAAGGGGCATAGGTGAGTGAAGGCCAGGAGGGAATGGTGGGTCCGGACAGACTCGAACTGTCGACCTGCCGATTATGAGTCGGATGCTCTAACCAACTGAGCTACGGACCCCTGGCTTGTCTTTTTTCCGTCTGGCTTCGTTGGCTTGATGCTCCGTTCGGTCAAGTACTTTGTGTACGATCCCTCACTCCGCATCAAGCCGCCTCACCAGATGAAAAAAATCCTGCGCCAGGTATTTTTACCTGGCTTCTTACTCTAACTTGTTGGCTTGATGCTCCGTTCGGTCAAGTACTTTGTGTACGATCCCTCACTCCGCATCAAGCCGCCTCACCAGATGAAAAAAATCCTGCGCCAGGTGTTCTTACCTGGCTTCTTACTAAAACTACTTTGCTTGCTTATTCGTCCAGGAAGCTGCGCAAGTGATCTGAGCGGCTTGGGTGGCGCAACTTACGAAGCGCTTTGGCTTCTATTTGACGAA
>JBGCDE010000186.1:0-3779 GCA_045105115.1 Pseudomonadales bacterium
ATTTGGATCGTAATACATCTTGTTGTAGAAATTAGATTTAGTGGCCGCTCGAGTGGTAACGTCTGCTGCACGATCTGTCCATTGAATCGAATCCGGTAAGTATCCCCACAACATGCTGCCAGAATCATCAAAAGTAATAGCGAGATTGGGGGATACACTCTCTAATAGAAAAAGAGGTACATCACTGAGTGCAAGATTGGCACCCTGCGCACCTAGCTGAGCATTTGGTGCGATGAATACAACAACACCCAACAATACATGAATGAAGCTGCTCGAGCTTACTCTTAAAGGGTCGCGACTGCTCTTGGTCATCAAAACTCCCAACTATTTGTAGCGCGCAAAGACAACACTTTGCACAACACTTTCACTTGTCGCTTCTGCGCCAGTTCCTTTGGAGGTAACAGAGTACATCTCTGCACCAATTCGCTTGCTTCTGGATTCGAAGCTCAAATCATCAGGTGCTAGACCTATGTGCTCGCGAACGCAGACTGGCACTTGTGCCACGCCTCCTCGACCGAGGCTTCCCGCACTCGCGTCAACAGAGCCCGGCATTTCCAGTCCGAATGTAGACCAAATGCTTGGGTCATCCCACCAATAAGTAAAGCTGCCACCCGCAGTAGCAGCCGCATTACCTTGTTCTTGATAATCCGCTTCACTGACAGCAGGGTTATTGTCTCGAAGATTTAGCTCACAGGCCGCAAGACCAGATTCGGCCGCCTGGAACGCCACATTTTCGTCGCGCATATTGCTGATCATTCGTTCCTGCATGGTTAGCGTGCCCATGCTTGATGTACCCAGTACCGTCATGGCCAGAAGTATCAATAGAGCAATGATCAAGGTCGCGCCTTTTTGCGACTTTGCTGGAAAAGGTTCCGAGTAATGAAAATTCATCGTGCATTCCAATTCAAATTACGAATTCGCATGGTTTGCGCAAACTGTTGTCTGGCCTTTCCATCCTGATAACTTGCAGACGCTTGATCAAGCAATGTGTAAACGCGTGCCGGTGCTGCTCTGGATAATGGCTCTGAATCCGAGGCGGACAGCAGGCCTACTTTCACATTGCTTACAAATTGCCACTCTGCTGCCGCTATCTGATCTGCGGTCGCATAGCGGATAACCTGGCTGGCATCATAATCAGTGGCCGCAGCCACACCAGCATTCAGTCCATATTGTATTTGTAACTCCTCAATGCCCTGCACTAAAGCAACGTCTTGCACGCTGCCAGCTGTACCAGCTCCGTCATCGCTGCGGCAGCGAAAGTTATCTGCGTCGTCAACATAGAATGACAAAATCGCCCAAGCATCAATAGGAATATCTCTGCCCTGACAATCAGTCACTGAGCCATCGCCCATACCTTGGAGGCGAATGTGCACCACATCAGTGTTGGACTTAAGATTGGACATAGTCGCGCTGCTGTTGTTTTCCCCCCAAACAGCGGCTTGCTGCGCAAAGCTGGCAAAAGTTGCGTTTGCAGGCATTAAATCGCCGCGCCAGTTGGAATCGACGATGCTTATATCCGGCAAACCATCGGGCGGTATTAGCTGACTCGGAAAGCCTGCCATTCGAATACTCCGCGTCAAAAACATCATCGCAAAGCGTGCATTTTCTTGCATACGCGCTTGTGCTTGAACCACGTCGGTAGATTGCTTACTGCCTAAAAAAGACTGGATAACGGCAGCCATTAGAAAAACCGATAAGCCCATAGCTATCAACAATTCGACCAGCGTGACACCTGTCTGAAACTTATTCCTTTGCTGTTTTTCTATCATGATTAGTTATTAAGCGTCCATTCGTCTAGAAAGAGCGATTGGGATCTGCCTCCCTGACTTGTACATTAAGCACCAGACAAGCAAGGTCAGTTTCATCACTTGCATCACAACCTGTACCTGTTGCGCCGTTGCGGCGTTCGTCCCACATTACCTGAATTGCCCAAAAGTTTTGCCCTAACTCAGTAACCGTTGCGTCACCGGAAGGTAGGCTATTTTCAACCCAATCTGACCATTCGCTGATGTCCGCCTCGGCCATCGATGCCGAGTTACAAGAATCTGCACTGCCGCAACTGGCAGACGTTGCGCCACCGCCACCATAGGCATAGGCACCCGCTTCAGAACCAGTCCGATTCGCTCGAATTCTCTCAGAAAGATCATTCGCCAACATATCTGCCTGGGTTCTGAAATAGGTGCTGGCAGTACCTTGCATACTGCTGCTCTGCAGAGCCGCCATACCAAGAAAGCCAACAGCCAAAATAATCAGTGAAACCAGTATTTCGATAAGAGTGAAACCCGATTCCTTTTCAGCCCTACACTGACGATTGCATTGAGAAAAATGATTAGCGTGTATTACATCCATCACTAACATCCTGTTAACGTTTCTTTACTGCGAGTAAGAGCACCTGTGACAGTAACTGCAAGCGCTTGGCCTACCGTCTCTTGTTGTGGATGACAGAAAGCATACGCGCCCGCACCAGAAGAGGCTCGACCAATACTTGAAAAAGTGACTGCGTTGGCAGCCGATGCATAGGCGTTCAGCCCACTTTCAGAATACTCAACCTGTAAAATTAGCTCTCCGGCATCTAAGGCGCTATCGCCGTCAGTGTCACTGAAAACAATCCACCCGTTTTGCCAGCCACCAGAGCAACTCGCCTGGTCAGAACTACTGCATACCGTGACCGGGCCTTTTCGTTTAAGAGCCTCACTCCGAGCAAACTGGAATGCACCGGCAAGCCCGTCGCGCATACTCGTCACTTTGCTACGGTTAATGCTGCCGTTGAAACTGGGGCCAGCCAAAGCAACAAGGATTGCGGCCATGACCAGCACAATCATGAGCTCCAGCAAAGAGAAGCCACGCTGCTGAAATCCAGAATCGGTTCGCTGTTGATCCAATACCGCTGTTCTATTTGACATCCAGGCCTCTGGATAAGTGTTCATGACTGCAATTGAGTCGCGTACGGGTAATGTAGTACGACAAGGTGTCGCTGATAAGTGTAGAAGGATGGGAGGCCGAAAACGGGGATAAATGGGTGGAATTGTACCGCTTCGAATTCAACCTTCTATAATTCGAAGCTCTCTAGGCATAGAAAAAGTGACGTTCTCAGGCTGCCCATCAAGCTCAAGCGCTGCACAGGCGCCGAGGGATTCGACATGATTGATCACTTGTTGAACAAGCACTTCTGGCGCGGATGCACCAGCGGTCACACCAACGGAATCAGCGTTGGTAAGCCAGTCTGCCTGGATATCCTCCACGCCATCAATCAAATACGCTCGACTTCCCTGACGCTCGGCTAGCTCGCGCAGTCGGTTAGAATTCGAGCTATTGGGAGAACCAACCACCAACACAACCTGGCTGCACGCGGCCAGTTTTTTAACCGCGTCTTGTCGGTTTTGCGTGGCGTAACAAATATCGTCTTTTCTGGGTCCATGGATGCTTGGAAAACGCTTGCGTAGTGCCTCAATAACGCGTGCCGTGTCGTCCATGGACAAGGTTGTTTGAGTAACATAAGCAAGCTGATTCGGGTCCTGCACATCCAACGCCGCCGCCTGCTGCTCATCTTCCACCAGATAAATACGCCCACCATTGCTCGCGTCGTATTGCCCCATGGTGCCTTCCACTTCCGGGTGCCCTTTATGCCCGATAAGTATGCACTCCTGACCTTTTTTGCTGTAACGCGCTACTTCCATGTGTACTTTGGTTACTAACGGACATGTCGCGTCAAACACCTTCAGACCGCGTTCCTCGGCCTCGCGTCTCACTGCCTGGGATACGCCATGCGCGCTAAAAAT
>JBGCDE010000187.1:0-5067 GCA_045105115.1 Pseudomonadales bacterium
ACCACTGTTGAAACGCAGCAGTTTTCGCCGTTCGGCACGGCCGCACCTATTCCAGTAAAAGGTAACGCCTTGCCCTACCCTACAGGTGCCATCAGGCAGCATGACCGTGACGCAGATGCCTACTCTATCTACGGCCAGCTCACCATAAATATGTCTGACAGCTTCCGGGCTATTCTCGACCTTCGTTACACCGACGAAGATCAGGACTCCAATGCTTCCACACGCAATGTTGCATGGCAGACCCTGGATAATTGGGAAACGCCTACGCGGGACCTTACCCGAACGGCTGGCGAATATGCGTTCACGCAAAATCGTTCAGACGACAGTTTTGACCCGTCACTAAGACTGCAATACAACATCTCAGACGACGCCATGGTATATGCAGTGTACGCTCGCGGGTCGAAAGCCGGTGGCACCAAAGCAAATGACGGCGCCCTGGCGGGTGTTATGGCCGGCATTATTGCTGCCGAAGGCGATGCCTGGGCGCAACGATTTACCGGCCTGCCAGCGGCTACCTTAACGCCGGCGTTCATCGGAACAAACGTAATAAACTTCCAGCAGGGTAATACCGTATTCGATTTTGAAGACGAAGAAGCGGAATCGTACGAAGTAGGTATTAAGTCTACGCTAGCCGATGGCGCTGTTTATCTGAACGCATCCCTGTTTACAACCGAGTACAAGAATCTTCAAACGTCTTCGTATAATGGCACCAACTTTGTAATTGGTAATGCCGGTCAAGCAACCATCGACGGCTTTGAAGTAGACTTGAGCTGGCAGGCCAGTGAAGGCCTGCGCCTGAACGCGGCGCTGTCGTATGTTGATGGGGAATACGATTCCTACGTAGGGGCTTCCTGTGTTATCGATGAAAACCTGTTGGCACTGAACGAAGACTGCAGCACTGGCATTGGCAACAGAGGTGACAGGTCATTGGAAGATCAGGCCGGCGAGCCGCTGGAACGTTCTCCTGACCTTGAGTTCAACTTTAGCGCGCTGTGGGATAAAAAAATCGGTGACAACCTGATGATGAAAGTGGCTGGCTCCGTGTATCACTCCGGTGATTACTTCATACAGCCAACCCAAGAGCCTTATTCGCAACAATCTGCTTACACGAAGTACGATTTGCGTGTAGCGCTGGCAGCTGCAGACGAGTCTTGGGAAGTGGCTATTAACGGCCGTAACCTGGGCGATGAGCAAGTTATCAGCCACGCCTATCGCGTATTCAGCCGATTTAACACGCTAACCAAAGGACGCACTGTTAGTCTGGAAGGCACGCTACGCTTTTAAACTATTTCATTCCCAGTTCCTCGATTAGGTGCCGTTTAACGGCACCGGCTTTTTTTCAATACAACTGGTGCTGCACTTATGAAGGCTGTTGTCTGTTCTGAATTTGCGCCGCTTGATCACCTTAGCGTAAAAGACGTAGATTCCCCGGCACTGAAAAACGGGCAGGTTGGTATTGCTGTTCATGCCTGCGGTATTAACTTTCCCGACATACTAATGGTGCAAGGTAAGTACCAGGTAAAACCTGAACTGCCTTTTTATCCGGGTGGTGAGGTGGCAGGCGTTGTTAGCGAAGTTGCCAACGATGTAAAAGATATTCAGCTAGGGTCTAGAGTGATGGCAACCATCTTTTGGGGTGGGCTTGCCGAACAAGCCGTGGCCGCTGCCCATACTATTGTGCCCATCCCTGAACAGATGGACTTTTTAACGGCCTCAGTCTTTCAGGGCGGCCATACCACTTCCTATTATGCATTAAAGCAATGTGGCCACCTCAAACCCGGTGAAACACTGTTGGTGCTAGGCGCTGCAGGAGGTGTTGGCCTGGCGGCTGTGCAGTTAGGCAAGGCGATGGGGGCCACTGTGATCGCCGCAGTCGGCAATGAGGCGAAGCAGCAATGTGTGCTGCAGCATGGTGCCGACTTCGCTATAAACTATAACGCTGAAGACCTGAAAGAACGAGCCAAGGAACTTACAAATGGCCGCGGCGCGGATGTTATTCTCGACCCGGTTGGCGGCGACGTATTTGATATTGCGTCGCGTTGCGTTAATAGCCAGGGGCGAATACTCATTGTTGGTTTTGCGAGCGGTCGAATACCGAAGTACTCAGTCAATCTAGCGCTACTAAAAAGCTGTTCTTTAATTGGCGTTAACTACCAGCATTTTTTTGCAACGGAACATGCGCAGGTTGAACAGAACTTTAAAGAGCTCATGCAGATGGTTGCACAAGAGAAGATTAAGCCGCATATCGATAAAGTGTTTTCTTTAGATGAATCTGTAAAAGCGCTGCAACATGTTGAGCAACGCAAAGCGATAGGCAAAGTAGTTGTTTCTGTTTGCTAGCTAAGACCACTTAAAAAAATCAGCCAACTAAAGACATCATTCATCCCATACTTCGGCCGCTTCTATTGCGGTTTCAACCTGTTTCAAACCTGACCATATAATTGCGATCGCCAACGGGCACAGTATCGCGGCGTTCAAAGCCAATGACTGAGCAATAGCGGCATCATCAGCAAACACATAGTCTGTTATTGCCGCAACCACAGTAGGCCCTAGCCCCAGGCCAATTAAATTCGCTACCAGAAAATAAAGTGCGGCCACTTGGCTTCGCATCTGGTTAGGAGTCATCAATTGCAACACCCCGCCCGCAATACCGCCCTGAAACGCCGAAAAGAACGTGGCAATCGAGAGACAAAGAATGCCCCAAAAAGGTGTAGACGCATAACCTAAGGCGATCATTGCTGGCAGCATGCACGCAGCAGACAATAGGATGACGCGCGAATACGCATCTTTGCGACCGCGCTCATACCACTTACCTGCCAGATAGCCACCCAGTAGCAAACCCACAGTTCCGCACAGCATCATGATCAAGCCAAAGGTAAAGCCTGCCTCACCACGATCAAAGCCGAATGTACGAATGAGATAGCTTGGGCCCCAAACATTGACGCCGAACACCACCATAATAAAGATCGACACGCCAATGACGTGCGTGCTCACGGCACGACGCCGCTGCTTTAAAAACGCGAGCACTTCACTGATGGGAATTGCTTTAGTGCCAGTGTCACCCGCCATTTTTCCTTTGCGCTCGGGCTCTTTGACCGTAAACATCAACGCCGCTACCAGCAAGCCGGGCAGCCCCACCAACAGAAACGTGATTTGCCATCCATGCAAGGTACCAAGCAAGGGCAAGGTGATACTTCCAAGTGATTCGGCGTAGCTCACTACCTGGCCGCCAATCATGTACGCCAAGCCTGAGCCAAACGTAACACCCAGAGTAAATACGCTAAGTGCTATTGCGAGAGTACGTTTTGGAAAATAGTCGGCCATCATTGAAAAGGCCGCTGGGGATAAAGTGGCCTCACCCACGCCAACACCCATACGTGCAAGAAAAAAGCCCCAGTAACCCTTAGCCAATCCGCACATTGCAGTCATCAAACTCCAAAGCGCTATACCGCACGCTATTAATGTGCGCCTGCTTTTACTGTCGGCAATGCGCGCCAGCGGCAAGCCCATAATCGCGTAAAACAATGAAAAAGCGAAGCCAGCTAACAGACTGTATTGTGTGTCTGAAATATCAAACGTTGCGCGAATAGGTCCAACCAGCAAGCCAACAATCATTCGGTCGATAAACGAGAACGTTTGCGCCAGCATCAGCACAGAAACCACATACGATGGGTATATGCCTACCGAGCTTGTTTTCTTATTCAATTGATCATCGCTGACTGACATCAAGAAACCTCTTTGTTGTCTTTACTCGCAAGAAACGGCGCGCGCAAACTTCGCTTCAAAACCTTGCCGGTTGCATTGCGCGGGAAATCACTCACTATTTCGTATTTTCTTGGAATTTTATACCCGGCGATTCGCGGGCGTAAAAAAGTTTCCAGTTCATCGGCCGTTGGCTTGGTATCCGGCCGCGGGATCACAAAGGCCATTAAAGCCTCACCCCATTTCTGATCAGGAATACCAATGATTGCCACGTCGTCTACGGTAGCGTGTTCGCGTAAGTGTTTTTCAATTTCGGCCGGGTAAACGTTTTCACCCCCGGTAACCACCATGTCTTTTATTCTATCCACCACATACAGATAGCCGTCTGAGTCAACGTAGCCAGCGTCCCCAGAGCGATACCAATCGCCTTCCAGCGCGTCTGCTGTTGCGTCTGGCAATTTCCAATAGCCAGTCATCAAACGTTTGCTCTTACACAGTATTTCGCCGGTAGTAAGCGCGTTAACTTCATTGCCCTGCTCGTCAACAATCTTTATCTCTGCGTCACCCAGCACGGTTCCAGCAGAGGCCAGCAGCTTGCCGGCATCGTGCGTGCACTCTTCAGCGCCTAGATAAGTCATGCCGCCGCATGTTTCGGTACTGCCATACGACAAGGCAAATCCACAGCCAAACACCTGCTGCGCTTCTTTGAGCAGTTCAACCGATATTCCCGAGCCGGCAATCAACATAGTTTTCAGTGCACTGAAATCGTAATCCCGCACACCGGGCATGCGCAAAATAGCGTGAATGACGGCGGCGGGTACAGGTACCAGCGATATTCCACGCTCTATAATGACTTGCACTAATTCAGGTGGGCTGGTTTCCCGCAATATCTCGGCCCTGGCGCCCGCGTACAATGCGGCGATACACAGATTGGCAGCGGCTATATGAAACAACGGCATGGTGCCCAAAACGGCCGCGCCAGGTTCTTGCAAAAATGGCCATACACCAAGACCGGCGTCTGCAGCCGCCACCATCGCATAATGCGAAAGTTCTACGCCTTTGGGCCGCCCAGTCGTGCCACTGGTGTACATTTGTACCGCGCCATCTTCCGGCAGAACATTCTGCCCTATCGCTGATTCTTTTTGCGCGTCGCGCCACTGATAATATTCACCAGTGTCAGATTCGTCGATCACAATCACCTTCTGCAACTTGGGCAATTGGCTACGAATCTGATCTATTTGTTCTGCATACTCACGCCCAACAAATAACACACGAGTTTCAGAATCATTCAACACATACTCAATTTCGGGAAGTGCCAGGCGAAAATTAATCGTTACCAGAACAGCACCCGCTTTAACCGTGCCA
>JBGCDE010000188.1:0-20697 GCA_045105115.1 Pseudomonadales bacterium
TAGCGCTACAGTATCCGGTCTTAGCTAAAGACCGCCTGAGACCGTTTCGCCTCCAACAATAACAGCCACTGGCTGGGTTTTGTGGATGTCGAAACGGTCTACTTCAAAAATATTCTGATTAAGCACAATAAAGTCTGCGCGTTTGCCTGCAGCGATCGTGCCTGTCTGGTCTTCAATACCCAGTTGATGCGCGGCATTGCTGGTGTACCCATTCATCAAGTCTGTGCGGCTTAGGCGATCGCTGATCGGAGGTAGATAAACGCCATCGGCTGCCACACCGACATCTTGCCGGTTATGCCCAACCTGCATACCAAGATAGGGATTGGCGCGATCGGTTTTCCACTCATAGGCATCGGTGATGTCGCTGGAGAATGTCACCATTGCTCCGTCTGCGATCAAGGTTTGTGCGCGCTGCATGTTTAAGGCCCGCTCACCAATTGCATCTTGCATCACATCAATACCACCGGTATGCCAGTGAGGAGTGAAGTTTGCGATAACGCCCAATTGCTTGAAGCGTGGGAAGTCGTTGTTGTTAACAACTTCCAGATGACAAATAGTCATGCGTATGTCCGGCGCACGCCCTAAAGTTTTGTGTGCATCCTCCACGGCGTTTAACAAAGTGGTGGTGGCTCTGTCGCCTACAGCGTGCATATGCAGGTTCAAGCCGTCTTCTGCATCAAGTTGCACAATGATCTTATGCACGTTGTCCTGGCTCAACAGAATTTCACCGTTGTTGCCAGGGGTGTCGAGATAGTCATCGGCCAACGCGGCTGTTCGGGTTTCCAATACGCCGTCGTAAAATATTTTCAGTGTGTCGATTTTTACTCGATCGCTATTAAATTTCGCCGCCAGCTCTTTGAGAGAATCAACCGCTGTATCCCCCTCGCTTGGAAGAAACAAGGTGTAAGCGCCGTGATAGTTAACAGGCAGACGGCCTTGCTGATCCAGTTTGGATACAGCTTCATACACTTGATGATCCAAGCCAAAGTTGCCCGCATCAAGCACGGTTGTGACACCGATAGTGCGGTAGTAGTCGAGGTATTCGAATAGTACGTTTTCAACGGCGGGTGTTACGCTTTGAAAGTTATTGATAAAAACGGACGCGGCTGATTCGGTAATCCAGCCGGTAGGTTCACCGTGTTCGTCTTTTTGATAGAAAGAAAATCCGGGCACAAAATCTTCGGTTGCTGCGTTCACACCGGCTTGCTGCAACGCTTTTGTGTTAGCCCAAACCGAGTGAGCCCAGGCGTCGTAGAGGATGATGGGTCGGTCAGATTCAATTGCATCAAGTTCACTCTTGTGGGGTCCTTCAGGACCAAACAGAGAGTTTTCCCAAAAGCCACCGATGATAACGTCTTGTTCCGGATTGTCTTCAACCAGCTTTTCTATGTTTGCCATCAACTGTTTTTTGCTAGTGGTTTCTTCCATCGCCAATATTTTGTGTGACAGCGCAACAAACCCCGGGTGTGAGTGCGGGTCTATGATTCCAGGTATTACGGTTCTTCCTTCAAGATCTATTACTTTTGTGCGCGCGCTGATGTGGTCGCTGGCGTTATTGCCTGCATGCAGAAATCGACCTGCCTTTATGGCTATGCTTGAGGCCCAGGGATTGTCAACATTGCCTAGATAGATGCGCCCGTTTGTGTAAACCTGGTCCGCGGCTTCGTTCGACAAGGGTGTTTGGCATGCACTAAGTAGCGTGAGTGTCGCAACAAAAACAATTGCTTTAGAAAGAGCCTTTATGTTGAACATGAATCTCTCCAAATTATTTTACAGGCGTATACCAAATAGGTGAGCTCCAGGCGCGTTCCTGAATTGTTTTCTGGTGTGAGTCAGAGCAACAGCCCTGCATGCCTTCTGGAATTGAATCAGGGTTGTCGCATTGCACGTTGGCAGCGGCGCAAATTTGCTGGCTCCAGCGACAGCTTGGATTTTCCAAAATTCGAGTGTAGTAAAATGCTTGTGCCTGTGGGTTAAAATCAGGATCTGTCCAAACAGCACATAATTGCTTGTGCCCGGCACCGCTTTGTTCGCAGGTGTTGATATCCACAGAGGCATCGTTAGGTCCGCCGGCAACATCCAGCACTTGCTCCTGGAGTTTGCCATCAACATACCAACCCTTAATGATTTGCGCGCGCTGTAAATCGTTACCCGGGTATTCCTGTGTACCGCCGTCGGCCAATGCGGACACAATAAAGCTTGGTGCATTGGCCTGTTCCGGTTTGCCTGGCAAGTCGCTGCCCATGGGTACACCGCTAGCGTAAGCTTTGGCGACCATGTTATCGGCTTCGCAGGCTTCAACGTCCATATCCCACCCACCAAAGAATCTCAGTACGGGGCGTGTTCCGCTTGTGGCGTAAGCTTCGCGTCGTTGCATTGCTGCAAACAAGGAGTCGCGTGTGTTTTCTTCGGCATAGAGTACGGCTAATCCACCGGGGCCGTATTCAAGTTCATCGGGCAAACCTATGGGCACGCCGTCGGCTGCACCCATGCCGGCACCGCCATGCCCCGGGTGATTTTTTTCCATGACCAGACCCGGTGCGGCAATGTGTGTATCTGTGCTTGAGATCAAACCAAACTTAAAACTGTTTGCACCAATTTCAGCTTGCTGCTGTAAGCCTTTTTTCAAACCGTAACGAAGGAAGTTTGAGGCTTCTGGCGGCTTGGTTTCCGGCACCATGCTGTCGTCGAGAAAAATAGTAAGCCATTCCAACCGGCCGCCTTCTGCTATGCCGGTGTTTTTGCCGCCGAAGCTGTCGTACCCCATTTTTTCAAAATCACAAAACTCGTCTGCTCCCCAAGTTGTTCTTGAGTCGCATTCGCTGGAACCTTTGTGCTGCATTACTTCAAACAACACATTCCAGCGCGCCCGACGTTTTGCCTCTTCGGCGGTGACCGCGCCGCTAGGAACAGAATCCGTTTCAATACGCGCTGTCTCAAACATCAGCCCGCCACTCAAGTTAGAGTTATGTGGAATCACCACTGCGTCGCAGCCGGGTTTGTCGGCTACGCACTCCTGATCCAGATAATCCCAAAGGTCAACTTGCGAGGGGGTTTCTATCCAGCTCAGTGCGCGGTCGGGTACGTGTTCATTTTTGAATACTACGTTGTGATGCAGGTTTTGACCGGAGCCCACGCTGGCTGTCCATTCATAGCCTGGAAAGCTCGTAAAGCTGCACTCGCTGGATCGATCATAGGCCTGCTCGGCGGCTTTTTGTGCGCCTTTCCAGGTGTTCGCAGCGGCTGCGAAACAGTCTTCGTTATTGTCGCCACAAAAGCCCCAGCGTTTTTTCGCGGCCATACCGTAAGCTGCTAAAGTGCCAAAGCTAAGCTGCGGCCACCATCTATGCTGCATACACACTGGGTGCCAGTAGCCTTTCTCGCCAGGCGTGTTGCACATGCGCATTTCACCCATGAACTCAGAGTGGTCAGTGACAGCGGTGAAGTCGAGTGGCCTGTCTATCTGTATCTGTCGAGTGGCTTCGTCATTGTCGTTATAAGGCTGTATGCCCATCTTGCCGCCTTTGGCAAAGTTGTAGGCGTCCAGTGGCGTGTTGCGGGTGTCTTGAGAGTTCGCGTCGAACGACCAGGTGGTGTGCACGTGCATATCGCCAAAGTGCGGGCGGCGTAATGGCTCATAGTTGCCACATGGCTCGCGCTCTTCAGTGATCTCATAGCTTCGCTCTGGTAATGGCGAGCGCTCCTGAGTGGGCTCTGCAGCCTGCTCCTGTGCATGTGTGCTGCTTGCGCCAGCACCAATGGCAGCGGCCATAAGAACTGTTTTGAAGAAAAGCGCTTTCGTTGGTCTGTGCATAAAAAGTTGCCATGGCATGATGTAGTGCGGCTGCCATTGTCGCAAACTTAGCTGCAATTGGAAAAAGCGCGAACAATACGAAAGGTTCAGGTAGAATCGCGGTTTTTTGGGGAAGCCCATGCCAAAGGAATATCAACGCGCCGAGCGCGTGGCCGATTATCTCCAGCAAGAGCTGGCGTTATTGATTGCGCGTGAAATTCGCGACCCTAGACTCAATCTGGTCGACGTGACGGGCGTAGAAGTGAGTCGCGATCTCAGTAGTGCCCGGGTTTATGTGTCTTTTCCGGGTGAATCCACTGTGGAGGAAGACAAGGAGCGGGAAGGTGTATTGAATGGTGCGGCCGGTTTCCTGCGCTCGCAGTTGGCGAAAGGGCACACAATGCGCTCTACCCCCAGATTAAAATTCTTCTACGACGAGAGTATTCGCCGCGGCAGTTACCTGACCAAGCTGATTGATGACGCTTTAGAGAGTGATCAGCGCCTGACAGGTGGTGATGAAAGCCCGGATTCGAACGATTCCTGATTCCCAGCCACGATTCCCGACCACAATTCCCAGCCAAAATAATGCCTCAAAAGCGACTGACACGGCATGCTATCAGCGGTGTGTTGATTCTCAATAAGCCATTGGGTTTAAGTTCCAATGGTGCGCTGCAACGCGTTAAGTATCTGCTGCGCGCAAAGAAAGCCGGGCATACCGGTGCGCTGGACCCATTGGCAACTGGCGTGTTGCCACTGTGTTTCGGGGAAGCGACTAAGTTCTCAAACTATCTACTGGATGCCGACAAGACCTACCAAAGCGAATTTACCTTTGGCGTGGCTACCGACAGCGGTGATTCAGACGGCGAGATTCTGCGAGAGGCTGATGCCAGTGAAGTGCGCCACGCGGATTTGTTGAAAGCGATTGAGCAATTTAGCGGCGACATAGAGCAGGTACCACCCATGTATTCCGCGCTCAAACACCAAGGCCAGCCTTTGTATAAGCTGGCGCGCCAAGGTGTTGAAATTACTCGCAGGCCAAGACCAGTCACTATTAAGCGCTTTGAGCTGCTCGACTTTCAAGCAGGCAAGGTTGCCAAGGCGCGGGTGGAAGTGGAATGCAGTAAAGGAACCTATATACGCTCGTTGGCGATGGACATAGGTGAGCTGCTGGGCGTAGGTGGCCATGTTAGCGCACTGCATCGAATACAAGCGGGGCCTTTCAGAGCCGAAGATATGCTGAATATCGATGATATAGCACTTAAATTACCCGAAAATGAATCGTACTCCGTCGATAATGCTCAAAAAATCCTTAAACCAGTAGATGCCGGCATCGAATACATTCCTGCGCTTGAAATTAGCGCAGAGCAGGCGGCCGATTTGCGCTTGGGCCGTAAAATAACCGTGGCTGGTAACGTGAGTAATGGGCTGGTTCGTGTTATGCTGCGCGCCGCTTTTATTGGCCTCGCGGACGCGAATGGTCAAACCTTGCAACCCAAGCGTTTGGTGGTAGAAAACACTTAGAACGTAGGGGCTCAAGGCCCGCAAAAGCGCGAATCTGGCTGTAAATATGCATGGCCAGAATCAATCCCCTAAACAAGCATATTGGAGAAAAGATTATGGCACTTAATGCTGCCCGTAAGGCCGAGATTGTTAAAGAATATCAGCGTGAAGCTGGCGACACTGGTTCCCCTGAGGTTCAAGTTGCGTTGCTGACTGCCAATATCGAAGCTCTACAGTCGCACTTCGCCGGCCACAAGAAAGATCATCATTCACGCCGCGGATTAATTCGCATGGTAAACCAACGTCGTAAATTACTGGATTACCTGAAGCGCAAGAACAGCGAGCGGTACACAGCGCTGATCAAAAGCCTCGGCCTGCGTCGTTAAGATGATCTGCGCTCAAACTTCGGTTTGGGCGCTGTGCTGCCCGCGCGTTGTAATAGCGGGCTTGCACGTAAGCTAAGACGATTAGAAAGAAAGATCAAAGATAGACAGATAGAGAGAGAAAAATAGTGAATCCCGTACAAAAGACTTTCACCATGGGCGGTCAAACCGTCACATTGGAAACCGGGCGTATAGCCCGTCAAGCCTCAGGTGCTGTGTTATGCAGCATGGACGACACCGTAGTGTTGGCCACCGTAGTCGGTGCCAAATTTGAAAAGCCAGGCCAGGACTTTTTCCCGCTTGGTGTGCACTACACAGAAAAGGCCTACGCGGCCGGTAAAATTCCTGGTGGCTTCTTCAAGCGTGAAGCGCGCCCTAGCGAGAAAGAAACACTGACATCGCGACTGATCGACCGTCCGATTCGCCCATTGTTTCCTAAGGGCTTCAAAAACGAAGTTCAGGTCATCATCACAGTGATGTCGGCCAACAATGACGTAGACCCGGATATTGCGGCAATGATCGGCACCTCGGCGGCGTTGTCGATTTCTGGTATTCCATTCAACGGTCCAATTGGTGGCGCACGCGTTGGTTTTACCCCTGAAAAAGGCTACATCCTTAACCCTAAATACAGCGAACTGAAAGATTCTGCGCTGGACATGGTAGTTGCTGGTACGACCGATGCTGTATTGATGGTTGAATCAGAAGCGCAAGAGCTGACTGAAGATCAAATGCTGGGTGGCGTGTTGTTCGCGCACCAGGAAATGCAGGTTGTGATCAAAGCGATTGAAGAGCTTGCTGCTGAAGTAGGTAAGCCTCGCTGGGATTGGAAAGCGGCTGAAGTAAACGAAACTCTTTTAGAGGCGATGAAAGAGAACTTTGCCGTTGCTATCGGTGAAGCGTATCGAACCAGCGACAAGATTGAGCGTAAAGAGAAGCTTGACGAAATCAAAGCGGAAGCTGTTGCGAAACTTACCAATGAAGATGCTGGCGTTTCCAGTGACGACGTTGCAGGCATGTTCAGCACAGTTGAGAAAAAATTGGTTCGTGGCCGAATTGTTAATGGTGAAAAGCGCATTGACGGACGTGACAACAAAACCGTTCGACCAATTCGTGTTGAAACCGGTGTGTTGCCAAAAGTACACGGGTCTTCATTGTTTACCCGTGGTGAAACGCAGGCTATTGCGGTAGCTACCTTGGGTACTACCCGTGACGCGCAAATTATTGACGCGTTGCAGGGCGAATACAAAGACAACTTCATGCTGCACTACAACTTCCCTCCATACTCGGTCGGTGAAACCGGACGTCCTGGGTTTACGGGTCGTAGAGAAATCGGTCACGGCCGTTTGGCACGTCGCGGTATCGCTGCGGTTATGCCTGACATGGAAAGCTTCCCATACACTATTCGTATCGTGTCAGAGATCACTGAATCAAACGGTTCAAGCTCTATGGCCAGCGTCTGTGGCGCCAGTCTTGCGATGATGGACGCGGGTGTGCCTTTGTCAGCACCGGTTGCTGGTATTGCGATGGGCCTTGTTAAGGAATCTAATCGCTTTGCCGTTCTGACTGACATTTTGGGTGATGAAGACCACCTTGGTGACATGGACTTTAAAGTGGCCGGTACCGCTAAAGGTGTTACTGCATTGCAGATGGACATCAAGATTGAAGGCATTACCGAGCAGATCATGGAAACTGCATTGGATCAGGCCAAAGACGCACGTTTGCACATTCTTGGACAGATGAATGCTGTGATTGACTCACCGCGTCAGGAGCTGTCTGAAAACGCGCCTAGCATGACTACGATGAAGGTTGATCCTGACAAGATTCGTGACGTGATCGGTAAAGGTGGTGCGACTATTCGCAGCATAACCGAGCAAACAGGTGCTTCAGTAGACATCGACGATGATGGCAGCATCAAGATCTTCGCGGTTGACCGTGCAGGCATGAAGGCCGCTGTTGAAATGATCGAAACCATTACTGCGGAAGCGGAAGTGGGCGCGGTATACACCGGCAAGATTGCACGCATTGTAGACTTCGGTGCGTTTGTAACAATTCTGCCTGGCAAAGACGGCCTGGTTCACATTTCACAAATCGCCAATGAGCGCATCGAGAACGTCAGCGACGTACTTGAAGAAGGTCAGGAAGTGCAAGTAAAAGTACTGGACGTTGACGCACGCGGTCGTATCAAGCTGAGCATGAAGGCTTTGCTTGAAGAGTCAGCGCCGGTTAACACTGACGACGAAGACGCTGGGGAAGAAGAATAAGCACGAGCTTATTGTTTAAGGAATAGCGATGCAGTATTTGCACACAATGGTACGCGTTAGTGATTTGGATAAGTCATTGCAGTTCTATTGTGAGCATTTGGGTCTCAAAGAGGCGCATCGCTACGACAGTGAACAAGGCCGGTTTACGCTTGTCTTTCTGGTAACAGAAGAAGACTTCGAAAGCACCTTGGAACGCATTAGTTCTGCTAGCGATATACGCCCAGCCATTGAGCTCACGTATAACTGGGACGCAGAAGAGTACGAAGGTGGCCGAAATTTCGGTCATCTGGCGTATGCGGTCAATGACATTTACGCATTGTGCGAAAAACTGCAAAATGCTGGAGTGACAATCAATCGCCCGCCACGCGATGGCCATATGGCGTTTGTTAGATCACCCGATAATATTTCAATCGAGCTTCTACAACGCGGTGATGCAAAACCACCTCAAGAGCCGTGGCAGTCCATGCCAAACCAAGGCGAGTGGTAACTAGCAGCGCGCTGAAGCCAATCCTGATGGCGTATTGCTTCGTCGCCTAGAGCGCCTACTGTTGGTATTTACCTCCTCAATCGCTCACTTATTAATTATAAGCTACGCTCTTTCGTCGCCAAATGCCTCGCACTACACCACCAGGATTGGCTTCAGCACGCTGCTAGATCTTAATCATATTAGGGAACAGAAATGTTGAAAGTAATATGCAAAAGTACAACCCTGTTATGTCTCTTTGCGAGTGCAATAGCACTGTCGGACCCCGCCAGCGTTCGCTCTGTTACTGGTGGTCAGGTTCAAGGGAAAGTACTCAGCGACTGGGGTTCGGACCAAGACTTGGAAGTTTACAAGAACATTCCTTATGCAGCTGCACCTGTTGGTGAACTTCGATGGCGCCCACCAGTGGCTGTAGAAAGTTGGGATGGAGTAAAAACCACCGACGATTACGGTTCTATCTGCCCGCAGACCACAGAATTGCAAGGCGTGCTCGATACCATGATTGATGGTCAAGGTATGAGTTGGTGGCGAACAAAGCTGTTGAAGTTTTTAGTGGGCTTGGCGCCTGAACGTGAAATGAGCGAAGACTGCCTGTCTATCAACGTCTGGACTCCTAAAGATCTTGACGAGGGTGAGAAGTTACCCGTCATGGTTTGGATTCACGGTGGTGGTCATATTGCTGGTAGCGCCGCGGATGGAATTTACGAAGGTGATGTGCTTGCACGTAAAGGTGTTGTAGTTGTTAGCTTTAATTATCGCTTGGGCATACTGGGCTTTATGGCGCATCCACAGCTCAGTGCGGAAGCTGAAACACTTCATGGTCATCGTAGCTCAGGCAATTACGGCACACTGGATCAGATAGCCGCTCTTGAGTGGGTTCGCGACAATATTGCGCAGTTTGGCGGTGACCCAGGTAAAGTGACAATCTTTGGCGAATCGGCCGGTGGTCATTCTGTGGGCCAGTTAATGGCAACACCATTGGCGCGCGGATTGTTTCATCGCGCAATTGCCCAAAGTGGATTAGGCAGTCATAACTTCATGCATTTAACAAAACAGATGCCTGGTTTTGATGCGGCAGAAAATGGTGGAGTGGCGATTGCTAACGCGGCCAATATTACCGAAGACGCAGACGCATTGAAAAACTTGCGCGCACTGAGCGCAGAGCAACTCCTGGAGGCCGGTTCTAGTAACGTGGAACTTGTGTCTTACATGCACCCTAACGTTGACGGTTGGATGTTACCGCAACCGGTATTCGAAACCTTCAAACAAGGTGAGCAAGCTGATGTGCCATTACTGATTGGCAGCAACGCAGACGAAGGCACTTTGTTTCAGATTTTTCCAATGCCGCCGCTGTATTGGAGCCTGGAAGTTCCAGAGACGGTCGATGAGCTAAAAGCCTTACTGGTAGCCGAATTTGGTGAGGTAGATGGTACAACACTGATGGCGCACTACCAGGTAAGCAATGACGAGGAAGTGCCGCTCGCGAGACTTAATATATGGGGCGACTCGTATTTTGGTTACCAAGGCGTATTCGGCGCGCAGGAAATGAAAAACGTTGATTCAGCTGCTTATTTGTATTTCTTCAAACGAACACCACCTTCGCCTAAGCAAACGCTGGGGGCAACGCACAGTTCCGAGATTTCTTTTGTCTTTGGTGGCGGTATGCCGTTGTTTGAAACCAATGATTTCGATGAAGATTTGTCAGAAGCCATGTCTACTTACTGGACAAACTTTGCCAAGGCCGGTTTGCCGATAGCAAAAGGCCTGCCCGCATGGCCACAGTTTGTAGAGAGTGATCCACGGCAGATGATATTTGAGCAAGGGCCAGTGGTAGGCTCTATTGAACGATCGCGCCTGTACGCTATCTACGCCAAACGCATTGAACAGCTGCAGGCAGACGTTTTAAGCCGTCTGCAGTAGCCGTCGCTGCCAAAAAAGGCTCATAATGCCGATATGGTTTCTGCATATAGGCAGCGTTGGCAATGAGTGAAGAAGTCCGCCTGGGCGTGATTGGTCTGGGCAATATTGCCCAGCAGCACATTAATAATGTAATCGGCGGTCATGTGGCTGGCTGTAAGGTCTCTGCTATTTGCTCGCGCAGCGGCCAATCGGTGGCTCAGCAACTCAATATTTCCCATTTCACCGACGTTGATCAACTGATTGCCAGTGGTCTGTGCGACGCCGTGCTGGTGGCAACACCTACTTACACACACGCCAACATTGGTGCCGCCGTTTTGAATGCCGGTTTGCATCTCTTGATGGAAAAGCCGCTAGACCTATCGCTTAAGTCGGCTGAAGAAATGCTGGCTTTGCAGAAACCTGAACAGGTTTTTGCGGTGATGTTGAATCAGCGCACCGACCCATTGTTTCTGGCAATGCGGGACGTGATTGTGAATGGCACGCTTGGCAACATTACCCGCACACACTGGACTATGACCAACTGGTTTCGACCTGAGGTGTATTTTCAGGTGAGCGACTGGCGCGCTACCTGGCAAGGTGAAGGCGGTGGTCTGTTATTAAACCAGTGCATTCATAATCTCGACATCTTTCAATGGCTGTGTGGTATGCCCAGTAAGGTGCATGCGTTTTGTCGTTTCGGGCACACACATTCTATTGAGGTGGAAGATGAGGCCACGGCGTACTTTGAATACGCTAACGGTGCCAGTGGAGTTTTTATTGGTTCCACTGGTGAGGCACCCGGCGTTAATCGTTTTGATGTTGTGGGTGACAAAGGTTCTTTAAGCTTCGACGGTGAGAGCTTGTGGCTCACTGAAAACCAACAGGCCACTAGTGAGTTTAGTCGTAATACCCGTGACATGTTTGGCATGCCCGAGACTTCACGACGTGAAATTGTTGTTGACCGAAACGTTAATCAGCATGCACTAGTACTCAGTAATTTTGTTGCAGCGATTGTACAAGACGCTGAACTGATAGCGCCTGCCAGCGAGGGCTTAGCGTCATTGGAGCTTGCTAATGCAATCTTGCTGTCGAGCTGGGAACAGCGAAGCTTGAAAATGCCGTTGAACGCTGAAGAATATCAGAATGTGTTACAGCAGAAACTGCAGAATTCAAGCTTAAGAAAAAAAGCAGATGTTCAAGTAAATATTGATATGGATGCGTCTTACCGTTAATAAAAAGCAAAGAAGAATAAAGCATGAGTACTAAGGTACAGGACTTAAAAGAGCTGGCCGCTAAGCCGGCGTTGCAACGACTGCCAAGCTATCTGCGTTTAAGTGGGCCTGGCTGGCTGCAAGGTGCTATGACTCTGGGGGGTGGCAGTGCGATAACATCGCTAACCATTGGCGCAGTGTATGGTTATAAGCTGTTATGGGTGCAACCGCTGGCCATGATTATCGGCTGCATCATGTTGTTTGCTTTATCTCATCAAACACTGAGTACCGGTATAAAACCATTCACCGCAATGCGCAACTTTGTACACCCCTCGGTTGCCTGGTTATGGGCCATCGCCGCATTGCTTTCAAGCATCATATGGGGCTTTTCGCATTATCCACTCAGTGCCGGTATGCTCGAAGAAATCATCACAGTAGGTACCGGCTTTTCCTTGCAGGAAAGTGGCGGTATGGCGCGTGAGTTGTATTTGTTCGCTTTAGCTATTTTGGTATGGATGCTGTGTGCCTACACCGCATGGAATTATGGCGCGGGCGGCCGTGCAGTGCGAGTATTTGAAACATCGATAAAACTGCTCAGCAGCATGATAGTGCTCGCCTTTTTGTGGGTGGTGATCGCGGCCTCGTTAAACGGCCAGATTGATTGGGCAGCTGTGTTGGCTGGGTACGTACCCAGTGGTTTGCCGAGTGACAGTGACGGCGTGATTACTATTATGGCGGCACTGGGTACGGCTGTTGGTATCAATATGACGTTTATCTACGGCTATACCTTGTTGGATAGAGACTGGGGTAGAGAGCATAGAGAACTCGCACGTTACGACATAGTGATGGGTTTAGTGATTCCTTATGTGCTGGTGACTGGCTTGATTTCTATCGCGGCGGCCGGCGCCTTTTATGGCAGTGACTTGAGTATTCAAGGTAAGTTAAGTCCCGCGCAAGCTGGAGTTCTATTTAGTGATACGGGCATGGGGCCGGTTACCGGGCGTCTGGTATTTGCCTTTGGTGTGTTGGGTATGGCGATCGGGTCTTTGGTGATGCACATGTTGTGTTGCGGTGCAGCGGCCGGTGCTATGTTTGATTGGCCCGCGCATTCGCGTAATTATCGTTTGGCGTTGTTACTGCCAACACCTGCCGTGTTGGGCGTTTTCCTGTGGTCGACTATGGGTGCCTATGTGGTACTGCCTACCTCCGCGATCTGTGGCTTCTTGCTGCCGGTTGCCTACATCGGTTGGTACGTTCTGAACAATAGTCGGCAATATCTTGGTGACGACAGGCCGACGGGCACAAAGAAGTTACGCTACAACCTGGCAATGATGTTGTGCATTGTGACCGTACTTGCCAGCGTGACATACACCACCGGCATCAAATTGAACTGGTTCTGAGATGAGTAATATTGGGGACGGTGCGAACTACGCGCCCAGCAGTGATGCAGAAAAGGTTGTACAGCCAGGACAGTTCACGTTCGCGGCTGCGTTTCTCGATCACGGTCACATCAACGGTCAATGCAATGGCTTGCGAGATGCTGGTGCCACGCTGAAATCGGTATTCGATCCAGACCCTAAAAAAGTAGCGGCGTTTATAGAACGGTTTCCGCGAACTCAGGTGGCTGATTCTTTCGAAGAAATTCTTGCAGACCCCGACATACAACTGGTCAGTGCCGCGGCTATACCCAGTATGCGCTCACGCATTGGTGTTGAAGTACTGCAATCACGTAAGGATTACTTTACAGACAAATCACCGTTCACGACCTTAGAACAGTTACAAGAAGTAAAAGAAGTCGTTAATACAACGCAGCAAAAATACGCTGTATATTACGCAGAGCGTTTGCACAACGATGCGGCCTGGCGCGCGGGAGAGCTGATAGCACAAGGTGCTATCGGGCGTGTATTGCAGGTGTTGAATTTGGCGCCACACCGGCTTGCCAAAAACACGCGACCAGACTGGTTTTTTGACAAACATCAATACGGCGGGATCATCACCGATATTGGCTCGCATCAGCTTGAGCAATTTCTTACCTATGCGAATTGTGAGGATGCGACACTCAACTTTGCGCGCGTGGAAAATTTTAGTCATCCAGACAAACCGGGCCTGGAAGATTTTGGTGAGATGTCATTAACCGGAGACAACGGTGCGTCTTTTTACAGCAGGGTAGATTGGTATACCCCGGATGGTCTGCGAACCTGGGGTGACGGCCGAACTTTTATTGTTGGTAGCGAAGGCAGCATAGAGCTGCGTAAGTATATTGATCCGGCGCGCGAAGCACCTACGTCAAAATTGTTTCTGGTTGATAACAACAGTGAACACGAGATTGAATGTTTGAATAACACCGGTTTTCCATTTTTTGGGCAATTGATATTGGATTGCATTCACAGAACAGAGCACGCAATGACACAGAATCATATTTTTAAAGCGGCTGAGCTGAGCATGCAGGCGCAACAATTGGCTGATTCAGCAAGGCAGGGGAATATTAAGGAATGAAAATTTCTCTCGCAGGAAAGCGTGCGGTTGTGACTGCAGGAGGTGCCGGTATGGGGCGTTCTACAGTTTTGGCTATGCATGCCTTGGGTGCCAAGGTTGCCACCTGTGATATCGATGCAGAACAACTGCGTAGTCTGCCGGCAGACGTTACAAGCTTTGTATGCGATGTGTCAGACCCTGATGCAGTAGACGCCATGTTTGATGCCATTGTTCCAGATGGCCTGGATATTTTGGTAAACAACGCAGGCATTGGTGGGCCGACCAAACCAGTAGAAGACATAAGCGTTGAAGAGTGGCGCCAATGCATGAGTGTTGGTATTGATTCGCAGTTCTTTTGCACGCGCCGGGTCACGCCAATATTTCGTAAACAAAAATCGGGCGTTATTATCAACATGACCTCGGCGGGTGGCATTATGGGCTACCCGAATCGAACACCGTATGCGTCCGCAAAATGGGCGGTTACCGGTTTTACCAAAACGCTGGCTATGGAATTAGGGCCGGATAATATTCGCGTCAATGGCATTGTGCCTGGCAATGTTAAGGGTGAGCGCATAGAGCGTGTCATTAACGCGCACGCTGATGCAGACGGGCTTGATCCCGAAGAAGTGCGGCGGCTCTATGCAATTAGCACATCGATGCAGTGTTATATCGACCCGGAGGAAATTTCCGATTTAATCTGTTTCTTGTGTTCCGATCTTGGTCGGCATATTTCCGGCCAGATTATTGCGGTTGATGGAAACACAGAGACTTTGTATCCACGTTCCTGAGCTGAAAACCATGTTGCGACAAACCTTAATTCTTGCCTTGTTTCTTTTGCTAAGTGCGTGCGCGACGCAAACGCCGCCGGCTTCTACATCACAACAAGACCTTGAGAAGGCGCTTGCTGACATAGCCATTGTTCGCCAAACAATGGTTAATGCATTCAGCAATGGCGAAGTAGAAAGTTACTTGAATGTATTAAGTGATGACGTAGTGTTTGATCATTGGCGCTTGCCGGCCATTCAGGGTCTTGAAGCCAGCCGTGCGTTGATGATAAGTATGTATAAGCGCGCTGAATTCTTTGTGAGCTATGAGCCTGTTGAAGTGGTTGTGAATGGCAACTTCGCCTATGACAGAGGTGTTTGGCACGAACGAATGACCGTAAAAGCCACTGGCGTTACAACTCAGGATGCCTACGGTAATTTACAAATGTACAAACGCGGTGAAGATGGCCGGTGGCGTATGTCATTGTCTATCTGGAACAGAGATGATTTACCACTGAAGTAGGGACAGTAAAAACAGACTTACTTGAGTTAGAATAGAGCGAGATTAGTAAAGGAAAGAACTATGAGCAAGATCACCATCAATAACAAAGACGTGGATTTGAGTGGTGTTGATCCCAACACGCCTTTGCTGTGGGCCCTACGCGACACGCTTGGGCTTGTAGGTACCAAGTTTGGCTGTGGTATTGCGCAATGTGGTGCTTGCACGGTATTGATGAATGGCCAGGCTATTCGCTCTTGTCAGGCGCGTATTGGCCAAATCAATGACGCCGAGATTACCACCATTGAAGGTCTTGCCGACGACGATGGCACCTTAACGCCATTACAACAAGCCTGGATTGATCACGACGTGCCACAGTGTGGTTACTGCCAGGCAGGTCAGATCATGAGTGCTACTGCCTTGCTGAACAATAATGCGAAGCCATCCAAAGACGATATAGACGCTGCCATGAGTGGCAACATCTGTCGCTGCGGAACGTATACCCGAATTGTGGCCGCCATTGAATCCGCGGCAAAGCAAGGTACTGGAGGGGATGCATAATGAGTAGCACACCTATCATATTTAACGACCCACTGCAGGCCATCAATCCAGTAGATGCCAAAAGTTCTGAGGTCTTGGAAAGCGCAGGCGTTTCGCGTCGTGATTTTATTCGTCTGGCCGGTATCGGCGGCAGCCTGGTGGTTGCCTTGTCAGTGGTGCCTGTCAGGGTTTCGGCATTGGCACCCAAAAACGCCAAAAGCACCGCGCTGAACGCCTACGTTGAAATAGCCAGCAACGGCAAAATCACAATTCTTGCCCCTAACCCTGAAGTAGGCCAGGGCGTAAAAACATCCTTGCCCATGATTGTGGCCGAAGAGCTGGATGCAAACTGGGACGACGTTGTTATCGAAAACGCGCCGATAGATGTTGAACGTTTTGGCCGGCAATTTGCGGGTGGCTCAACAGCAATTCCTATGCGTTGGGACGAGCTGCGCAATATGGGTGCCGTTGTTCGCCACGTGCTGCTGCAAGCAGCCAGTCAGCAGTGGAACGTGCCAATTGATCAGCTAAGCACACAAGACTCTACAATTACGCACAGCAAGTCTGGGAAAACCATAAGCTATGGTGATGTCGCCGCACTAGCCGCTGATCTGACGCTTCCAGACCCAAAAGACCTCTCGCTTAAAACACCTGATCAATACCGATTAATGGGTAAGCGCATCACCGGTGTTGATAACCACGCAATTGTGACCGGCCAGGCCTTGTTTGGTATTGATACGGTTGTTCCTGACATGTTGTTTGCAACCTACGTGAAGTGCCCGCAAATTGGTGGCAAGGCTGTGTCTGCAAATTTGGATGAGCTTAAGAAACTTCCCGGTGTGCGCCACGCTTTTATTATGGATGGCACGGTTGATATCGCCTACTTTAACCCCGGTGGTGTGGATATGTTATCCGGTGTTGCGATTGTTGCTGATTCGAGCTGGCAAGCGCTTGATGCCAGGCAGCACCTTGAGGTTAAGTGGGACACCAGCAATGCATCCACTGACAGTTGGGATGCCCTGGTAGAACAAGCAAAAGCCGTAGCCGATAAACCCGGTGCTGTCGAAGTTGAGCACAAGGGTGATGTTGATCAGGCGCTGAAAGATTCCAGCACAAGACGGCGCAGCCATTACACATTTGGCTATATTTCTCATGCACAGATGGAGCCACAAAATTGTGTGGCGGCGTGGAATAGCAATGGTTCAATAGAAGTATGGGCGCCCACGCAAACACCACAGTCTGCAGTAACGTCGCTCGCAAAAGTGTTAGAGATTGATGAAGCAAAGATCACTTTGCATCAAATTCGTGGCGGCGGCGGCTTTGGTCGTCGTTTGGATAATGACTACGCGCGTGAAGCCGCACTTATTTCAAGAACGATAAAAGCACCCGTGAAACTGCAGTGGACTCGTGAAGACGACATGAACTACGACTGCTTTCGCCCCGGTGGTTTCTACGCCTTGGAAGCAGGCCTTGATAACAAAGGTGCACTAAGTGCCTGGGATAACCACTCGATTGCTGTATCGGCCGACGGTGAAAAACCCAATTCTTCAGCGGGCCACTGGGCAACGGATTTTCCAGGCAAAATGCTCAAGAACTTCCGCCATGCACAAACCTTACTGGAATCTAAAACGCAAACAGGGCCGTTAAGAGCGCCAGTGTCAAACACCTACGCGTTTGCAGAACAAAGCTTTATGCATGAGCTGAGTGATGCAGCCGGACGCGACCACGTAGAGTTTCTTGTTGAATCATTTGGTGAGCCAAAATGGATAGACAAAGGCAATATACGCTCGCTCAATACGGCACGCGCGATTGATGTAATCCAAACCGTTGCCAAGCGGGCTGGTTGGGGAAAGAAAATGCCTGACGGGCGTGCTTTGGGTATCGCCTTTTACTTCAGTCACGCAGGCCATATTGCTGAAGTGGCTGATGTGAGTGTGGATGATTCGAAAAAAGTAACAGTGCATAAAGTATGGGTTGTGGCTGACATTGGTCCAGTCGTTAATTTAAGTGGCGCTGAAAACCAATGTGAAGGCTCGGTGATTGATGGCATCGGTGCAATGATGTCGCAGAGCATTACCATGACAAATGGCCGTATCGACCAGCAGAATTTCCATCAATATCCGTTGTTGCGTACCAATAAGCGCCCGGAAATCGATGTTCACTTTGTGAAATCAGATTACACGCCAACAGGAATTGGCGAACCTGCGTTACCACCGGTAGCACCAGCTATTTGCAATGCCATTTACACAATCAATGGTGAGCGAATTAGAGAGATGCCGCTGAGTAATCTGGGTTATCGGATTTAGCAGTTCACATGACGTTTGTATAAGAAGGAAATCATTATGAAGCACCTGACCGTGTTGCTCGCATTCGCTGTATTAACAGGCTGCGGCAGCGGCACAGGTGTAGAGCCACAAGCAATCACTGATGTTCCTTCAATACACAAGCAGGCATTGGTGATTGATGCGCACGCGGATATTGAAATTCCAGGTAAATACTCAGCGTATGTTGGTGATGATGGCTTATCCCAAATAGCACCTGAAAAAATGCGGCAAGGTAATGTAGATGCCGCGGTAATGGCCATTGGTGTAAGCCTTGTACCGCGCACTGCAGAAGGCTATCAGGCCGCTAGAGCGCGCGCTGATGAAGAGTTGAACGCTGTGCTGGAGCTTACTCGCCGCAACGAAGACTTTGTACTTGCAAGATCTCCTGACGAGTTGACGGCTGCGCAAAAGGAAAGCCAGCACGCATTGATACTTGGTTTTCAAAACGCCGCAATTCTAGCCAAAGACGTCAATCGAATAGATGCGTTTTTTGACCAAGGTGTGCGCGTATTTGCACTCACACACTTGGGCCATAATACCTTCGCCGATTCTTCCCGTCCCGATTTTGTAAAAGAAACAGGCAAGCACGAGCCTGAAGCGGAGCACGGTGGGCTGTCTGAACTTGGTCGTGAAGCGGTGCGACGAGTGAATGCCTTGGGTGCTGTATTAGATGTATCTCAATTAAGTAAACAGGCAACACTTGAAATGGTTGAGCTGTCACAAGCCCCGGTAATTGCCAGCCATTCGAATGTGCGCGCACTCACCGATGTGACGCGCAATCTAAGTGATGAAGAAATAGATGCTATTGCTGCCAAGGGTGGTGTAGTGCATGTGTCACCGTTTAGAGGCTATCTCTACGATTCGAACGACGAGGCATTAGACGCCAATATTCGCGCGGCGCGCAGGGAAGCCGGAATTACTGAAGACTACTATTACCCCTTCGAGTTGTATTGGGAGATAGAAGATAAAGATGTGAAAAACAAATTCGTTGGTGCCATTAGTTCTTTAATGGGTGCCGGAAGTATCGACGCTCTGGTAGGCCATATTGACTATATTGCCAAGCGTGTGGGTGTTGATCACGTTGGCTTTGGCTCGGATTACAATCACGGTGGTGGTATTGCAGAGCTCAAGGATGCGAGTGAGGCGCAAAATCTGACGAGTCATTTGCTTGAGCGTGGCTATAGTGAAACAGACATCAATAAGTTCTGGGGCGGCAATTTTTTGCGCGTTTGGCGTCAAGCTCGCAGAAAGTTATAACCCCAAAACCTTAGCGCCGTTTTAAACTCGCACGAAGATCTTCAACCTCTGAATTCAACAGCTCGTCTAACGACGTGCTGAACAGGTTTTTACAGCACCACCCGCAGACCAGGCTTTAAACACTGCACGTGGATAAATAAAAACGCCAAGAAAAATGGTGAGTATCCGATCAATCCAAAAAAGGATATTTAAATGACAACCTCCGCTGGCCAGCTCCCACGCTGCTAACTCGAACTCGCCTTGAGCCGTTGTAGGGTAACCAGTCAGCGCATGATGAATATCGTGTTTAACGAAAGTTTCTTTGATGGGCCATAAGGGGAGCACGCGCACAATTCGATCTTCCAGCCGCACTTCCAGCCATTCCTTTTCCAGCCACTGATCAACCGTGGTTGCGCCGGGGCATAAGTCGTGTTGTTCGATATATTCAGAAATTAATTCACGTGTTTTCATAGGTTTGCTCGTCATTCTCTTCATTCACGTTACATCTGTGCTGCGCAAGGCGAGTAAGTCCTCACTAGTTTTTCCTAGAATCCGCCTCAACACTTCCTCAGTGTCTTGTCCTAAAGTTGGTGGCGCTTTGTCATATTCGATAGGCGTATTCGAATATTTTATAGGATTCGCCACACTAGGAACGGGCCCATGTTCTGGGTGCGTCAATTCTATTTTCATACCACGGTGTTGCACCTGTGGGTCATCAAACACTTCGCTTATATCTTGAATAGGGCCGCAGGGTACGTCAATTTTTCGCAATGCATCCATCCATGCCTGACAGGTACGCGTGCGCATAATCGAACTGATGTGCTCAATTAGTTCGATGCGATTACGTACTCTTTGCGGGTTGGTGCTGAATTTTTCATCTTCGGCTATGTGTTCACAGTCAGCCTCTTTGCAGAATCGGGCAAACTGAGCGTCATTGCCTATGGCAAGTATTAGTTGGCCGTCTTTGGTGTTGAAAGGCTGGTATGGCGTTAAGTTAGGGTGATGCGCACCGGTGCGCTGTGGTGTTCTGTCGCTGGTGAAATAATTTTGTGCCTGGTTTGCGAGCCAGCCTACTTGTACGTCGAACAATGCCATGTCGATATGTTGGCCCTCGCCAGTGCTATCACGATGTCGAAGAGCTGCAAGAATGGCGATAGTGGAATACATGCCAGTAGTGAGGTCTGAGACCGCCAAGCCCACTCGTTGTGGGCCAGCGCCGGGCTCTCCTTCGGCGGCTCCGGTTACGCTCATCAAACCACCGCGGGCCTGTATTAGATAGTCATAGCCCGCTTCTTCGGCCATCGGTCCGGTTTGACCGAATCCTGTGA
>JBGCDE010000189.1:0-6024 GCA_045105115.1 Pseudomonadales bacterium
CCAAACGTCATGCCCAGCTCATGTGCTTCTCGCACTGCATCGGAAAATATATAGATGCCTTTTTCGCGCGTTGCCGGCACACCACGCATCACCATTGGCAGCACGGGCTTAACTTTCAAGCTCACGCCGGTGTCAGCAGCAAGCTTGAGCGCGCGATCAAAACTCATAGCGGTATAGGGGCTACGCAGCGAAGGATATACCTCCAGGGTTAAACTGCCATTGTCCTTAAGATCACCAAGCTCAATCGGGGGTCTGGGAAACAATTGTTGGCTGTGCGAGCCTTTCACTGCTTTCAACGACAACAGACGTTTCTCAAGGTGATAAAGTCGATCAACGCCCCAGTACCATTCACCCGCGTAATAAAACATCGCACCTGAGTAATGTTTTAACGCAATTCGCCGAGCATCGCCTGCCGCTACAGCGGCCTCAACTTGCGCATCACCGGCTTTACCAAAGTTGCTCGCCATTGACACCAGCTCTTCGCTGTCGCCGGACCACAGGGCATTCCCCAAGCGTGGCGCCAAGCTGACAAATTCTTCTGCGCTTTTTTCGGCAAGTATTGATTTGGCCAAGCCCTGCATATCTGAATCGGGCAGTTTAGAGCTAGCTGAAAATGCCAGCCCATAATGTGGTGCAATCGCCACTGAGTCGACTCTAGCCAAATCCAGCAACAGTTCAGGCTCGGCCGAATTGTTGCCGCTTGGGCCAGACACCAGGTGGCATATCAGCTCAATGTCATAAGCTTCAAGCAGAGGTTCTAAAGTTTGCGCGGCCAGATGGCTGTAGCCATCGTCTATCTGGTAGAAAAACTCCACGACATGGCGTTCGCCATTGGCCTTGCGTTTTTTCTCCGCGACAGCACGGTTACGATCGCGGCGCTTGATGCTACTGACTTTGCGCACCAACTGCGAGGTCAGCCAGCGTTTCAATGGCGAGGGCGACATTGAAGCGGCTCCTCCCTGGTCTTTAAACTGCTCGTTCATGACGCCTCCTGAAAATCACTAATGGCTTACACCATTATGACACTGCTTATGCCAATTATCAGCCCGCAGACACTTTGGCCATGATCAATGCTGAGGTACACTACGCCAAACAACGAACAGGACCCGATCAATGCCCACTATTTGCTTTGTCGCACACGACGGAACAGAACACAGCGTTACAGTAGATAACGGAATCAGTCTGATGGAGGCGGCGGTAGACAACGATGTGCCAGGCATCGACGGTGACTGCGGTGGCGCCTGCGCCTGCGCCACTTGCCATGTCATGCTGGACCAGGCCTGGTTCGACAAACTGGGCGCGCGTGATGCCACAGAAGAAAGCATGTTGTCGCTAGCGGCAAATGTTACCGACACCAGTCGCCTGGCTTGTCAGATAGACGTAAGCGACGCACTTGATGGAATCAAAGTGCAAATGCCGGAATCACAATTTTAGGAGCAGCTCATGAACGCAGCCAATGATCTGATGAAGCCGGTAGAGTTTCCTAACCCTTATGACCTTCCGTTAGCAGAATTAGACCCAAGTCCCGAAGCGCTCTTCGACAGCGGCCAGCACTGGGCGTATTTCGAGCGATTACGCAAAGAAGCGCCGGTGCATTATTCTGAAAACGAAGCCTTCGGCGGCTTCTGGAACATCACCAAATTCAACGATATTGTTGAAGTAGACAGCGAAAACAATGTGTTTTCATCAGAGCCGAACATCACTATTGGTGAAAGCAAAATCGACTTCTCACCGCCCATGTTCATTGCCATGGACAACCCCAAGCACGACGACCAGCGCAAAGTGGTGTCGCCTGCTGTAGCCCCTATGCAACTTTCGGAACTGGAAGGTCTGATTAGAGGTCGTGTTGCAAAGGTGCTGGATGAGTTGCCCGTCGGTGAAGCGTTCAACTGGGTTGATGCGGTGTCAATTGAATTGACCACACAAATGCTGGCCACCTTGTTTGATTTCCCGTTCGAAGATCGCAAGAAGCTGACCTACTGGTCAGATATCGCAGTGACCAGCCCTAATGTTGAAGAGTATGGTGTTAGCGAAGAGAAGCGCCGTGAAGTGATGCTGGAATGTCTCGAGTATTTTACAGATCTATGGAACGAGCGCGTCAAGCAACCTAAGAAAAACGACTTCATTTCTCTGCTGGCACACAGTTCAGCAACAGCTGAAATGGATCCGCTGGAATACTTGGGTAATTTGATGTTGTTGATAGTGGGCGGTAATGACACCACCCGCAGTTCAATGTCAGGTGGCGTATATGCTCTTAACAAGTTTCCTAATGAATTCAAAAAGCTACAAGATAATCCTAAACTGATCCCGAATATGGTTTCAGAGATTATTCGATGGCAAACGCCACTGGCACACATGCGCCGAATCGCCAATGAAGACTATGAAATTGGCGGCAAGACCATTCGCAAAGGCGACAAAGTCATCATGTGGTACATCTCGGGCAATCGCGACAATGAAGTGATTGCAAACCCGAACGATTTCATCATTGATCGCAAACGCGCCAGACACCACGTGTCATTTGGCTTCGGTGTGCACCGTTGCATGGGCAACCGCTTGGCCGAAATGCAGTTACGGATTTTATGGGAAGAACTGCTGCCACGCTTTAGCCGTATTGAAGTTGTTGGCGAACCACAGCGCGTTCGCTCTAACTTTGTAATGGGCTACACCGATTTGCAGGTAAAACTGCACGCTAAGTAACGGCTAAACACTGACCTGAGGTGAACCATGCGCCTTAGCAGATCATGAAAGAACTGGATCGCGATGAACTAAAAGACCTGCTGCACGGCTGCGCCTTGATGGGCACAGGTGGTGGTGGCGATGTAAGCACTGGGATGCGCTACATTGATAGTGCGCTGGCCGCAGGCAAGGTTTTTCGCCTGGCCTCTGCAAATGAGCTAGGTTCTGACACCATGCTCTGTACGCCATATGCGCTCGGTGCCACTCAAGCCAGTCAGCGAGGTGCAGAGCACCAACGCCTTCCCAGACCAACACAGGCACCCATCGTAACTGCCATGGAAAAACTGGCAGCGCATACCGGCGCCAAATTTGATGCAACCGTTGCCTGCGAATTAGGCGGCGAAAACACGGCTGTTGCCGCCTACGCTGCCGCAATGATCGATGGTGTTTTGCTGGACGCAGACGCCGCAGGGCGCGCTGTTCCCGAGATAACCCACTCCACTTATTACCTGGCCGGTTTACCTGCCTCCCCACTAGTGCTTTCCAATGAGTTTGGGGAAACGATTTTGTGTGAACAGATCTTTGACGACCTTCGCGCGGAGGACATTGCCCGCGCCTTCGCGATGGTGAGCCGAGACGATATTGTAGCCGTTGATCACGCCGCAAACCTGAGCGAAATGAGCAACGCGCTATACCACGGCAGCCTCTCAATGGCTGCACAACTTGGCTGCGCAATGAGAACAATGCGCCAAGAAAGTGAGCAAGATACGAGTGAGCTTGCCGCCATGGGAAGCGGCAAGCTTCTACTCCAGGGCGTTATCACCGCCTGTGAAGCGCGCGTTGAGTCAGGGTTTACACTGGGATTTGTCGAAGTATCCGGTACGGATTCTTATCGGGGCGATACCGCCAGAATAGAGTTTAAGAACGAGAATATGACCGCCAGCATCAACGGAGAGTTGCGGGTAACGATCCCTGACCTCATCTGCGTGTTGAATACGCAAAGCAATGAGGCCTTAACCCATCCGAATGCGGAGTGTGGAATGAAGATTGCTGTGTTGGTGCTTCCTGCGCCCCCACACTTCACTTCGCCGGCGGGCTTGAAAGCATTTGGCCCGGCCTATTTAGGCCTTGATCAGGACTTTATTCCCGCCGTTTAAGCGCCGGCTTATTCCCCACAACACCTGTATTTATATACAGACCAATGCTACATTGAGCGCATGAGCAGCTGGCCCAGAATTATCGTGCACGCCGACATGGACGCATTCTACGCGGCCGTGGAACAACTCGACGATCCAAGTTTGCGTGGCAAAGCCATTCTTGTAGGTCCTAACAGTCAACGAGGCGTGGTGTTAACCGCCAGTTACGAAGCAAGACCTTTCGGTGTAGGCAGCGCTATGCCCGTCGTCGAAGCGCGGCGGCGATGTCCGCACGCGATCATGGTGCCGCCTCGATTCGAACGCTATAAAGAAATTTCCGAACTGGTGATGAATGTATTTGGTGATTTTGCTTCTGCCATTGAACCGATTTCGCTGGATGAAGCCTTTCTGGATATGTCCGGTTCGGAGCATATTTTTGGTTCGCCCGAGGATATGGGGCAAAAAATAAAAAAAGCGGTACTTGATGCAACCGGCTTGAACATCTCTGTTGGCGTATCAGCTACCAAGTATGTTGCCAAAGTGGCCAGCGCACATGAAAAGCCCAACGGACTTACCGTTATCCCTCCTGAAGAGGCTGTGAAGTGGCTGGCCCCCCTGCCGGTCAATCGACTATGGGGTGTGGGCAAAGTGACTACCGCAAAGTTGAATGCGATTGGGCTGCAGACCATTGGCGACATCGCCAACATGCAAGAAACTGATTTGCGCCGCCGCCTCGGCACCTCAGGTATGCATTTCCATAAGCTCGCCAATGGCATTGATGAGCGCCCGGTCAGTCGTGGGCGAGCTGCAAAGAGTATTGGTTCAGACCGAACCCTGAGCGAAGATGTAAGTGTAAAAGCAGACATCGAAATTCATTTACGCCGCGCTGCCGAGCGCATTGCACGCAGAGTGCGAGCCAAGCAATACGTTGCCAAAGGCGTTCGCGTTCGGCTTAAAACCAATCGATTTGAAATGCTTACCCGGCAAAGCCGGCTGCCACACGCCAGCGACACGGCCGAGTGCTTTCTGGCCGCGGCTTGTCGCCTGCTGGATGAATTTGATCATAAAGGCCCCTTTCGCCTAATAGGAATGACGGTATACGATCTCGATTGGCGCAAAGAATCCGCGCAGCCCGATCTGTTTGAAAGCCAAAGCTCACGGAAACTGGAGACCATTGTTGATCAATTGGCAGACCGATTTGGCAAAGGTGTGGTTGTTCGCGCAACCGACCTCGCGCAAAAAGGCACGATCGCCGATGACGATGTTAATCTGGATTTCATGGACTATCGCGACGGCGAAAGAGTTTCCCGGCCAGGTTAGCCTGCGGTTCTAAATGTGACTTCAGCAGCTTTCTGTCCTGGTTGAGGCCAGTGCTGCAAGTAGCAGGTTTTTTCGTAAGGCGTGCTTCGACGAGTTATTTTGCGGTTGAAGCGACAGTACATTCGCGCTGGTATGGGCGACAATTTCCTGCAGTAATTTTTCGTCAATGGCAAACACCAACGACGGGCTAATATTTCCCTGTGACGGATCCGTGGCCTGGTTCGATACACCTACCGTTTGCGGAGTTCGACGTTTTTCGACAATCACCGCTGCCGCCTTCCTTTAGTGCAAACTAGCCGAAGCGCGCGCGTTAGCTTGTTGCAACTGAATCGCCTTTAAGCAAAATACTGCACTGTCATGTCGTTGCGGCACACCGGCCAGCGCTGAAAGCTTGGCGTTGCTTAGCTCGGCGATCTCACCGGCTACGTCTGTATGCTCCTCCACCAGTAACAGGCGCAACAGCTGCAAACACGAAAGTGTAAATCGCTCCAACGCCGTTTTTTCGCAGGGCATATTTTTGTGCAGCAACTCGCCAGAGAGGTCCCAAGCACAACCAGCACGCAGCAGGCGCGCTTTCGAAGAGATTCCCGAGTTATCCGCTAGCGCAAGATCAATCCAACTGCGCCAATGCACTTCAGCACGGTTTACGTCCTCCAAAAGCCATTGGCGGTGACGATCACAGATGAATCGGGCTTGTTGCATATAGGGAATTCCGCTTTTCTGTTTGTTGAGTGCATGGTTATTCACAAGTGTCGTCGGATTGTAGATGACACCATCCATAATGTAAATGATAATCATTCGCATTTAATCGCAACACATCGCGCTCCATTTTTTCCGCATCAAACAAGCACCTGCTCGTTCGATTCAAGCGCGCTGGCGCTGTATACTGCGC
>JBGCDE010000190.1:0-21388 GCA_045105115.1 Pseudomonadales bacterium
GTTTGGCTCTCAGTTTGGTAAGCCAGCCAGAAAATGGCCGTGGCGATCAAGGGTCGTAAATTCAGATCAGTTTTACTTTCTTTTGTATCGAAAATCAGGTGACCAGAAAACTGCCCGAAATGACCTACGGTGATACTCATATGACGTCATTATACCCATAACGATGTTACGGGCGAAAAAACCCTAAGCAAAGCAAGACTGTAACCAACGAGGAACGATCGATGAAACGCACAATCAATCAAGTAAGCATGCCGGGCCGTCACTCTGCTCTGGCGCTGGCGATTGCCTGCACCGCAGTGGCTCTGCCTACTACTACACTTGCGCAGAGCATGCTTGAGGAGGTACTTGTTACGGCTACCAAGCGTGCTTCATCCATTCAAGATATCCCCATGTCGATACAGGCGCTCAGTGGCGACATGCTTGAGGCGCAGGGTATTAGCGATCTCGCGGATCTCTCGGCGTACGTTCCCAACTTGAATATTGGAGATGGGCTCTCCAACACCTTTGTTAATGTACGTGGAATGGGTAATGGTAATGACAGTATTTTTGAGCAACCTGTCAGTCTGTTTGTTGACGAGATATATATGCCACGTTCGGAGTCTTATTCGACGGCATTACTCGATGTAGATCGCATCGAAGTATTGCGGGGCAGCCAGGCTGTCTTGTTTGGCCTGAATTCCACCGCCGGGGCCGTTAGTATTCACAGCCGCAAGAATCGCCCAGGTGATGAGTTCGAAGGCAAACTCAAGGCATCATACGAATCTGAATACGAGGCCTGGGCAGTAGAAGCTTCTATTGGTGGCTCACTGAGCGAGAATTTCGCTGCGCGCCTTGCATTAAAAACATCCCGCGGCGATAACTACTACGAGAACACAAACACCGGTGAATCTGTGGGAGACGCCGAATTTGATGCAGTTCGGCTGAGTGCGGTTTGGGAACCGGCAGACAATTGGAGTGTTGAAGGCAAAGTGGAATGGGCCGAGCGGAGTCGCAGTGGCAATAATGCGGCACTATTCACTACACCCAATGACTGGAGACCACAAAATCCATCAGAGAACAATGCACCGGGTAACTACGCCACCATTCATGCTGATGCAGTGGTGCAAGGTAATCGACGGTTGACCTATACGGATGATGAATTCGGTTTTTTTGAAGAACAGTTTAATCTCAACGTAAAGATTGAGAACGAATGGCAGAATGGACATACACTAACAGCGGTACTTGGCTACGGCGAAATTGACAGTGTTAGAGACTCCGACTTGCTTTTTTCTGTAACGCCTGACTGGACCGGTTATGCAGCCAAAGAATTTGAACAACTCAGCGCTGAAGTGAGAATTGCCTCGCCGGCCGATCAAACCGTGTCATATATTGCCGGTATATATTATCAGGATACTGACTTGCTGAACGGTGGTGACAATTTCTTCGATCTGGCCGCCTTTGGTGTACCCATCGGCAATATTCTGGTTCATGTGGATTATGATCAGACTACGGATCTGATTTCTCCGTTCGCTACATTTAACTGGGATATCAGTGACTCTGTAAGCATGTCTCTTGGCGCTAGGTACGTGAGCGAAGACAAGGACTACGACCGAAGAGCATTCAACGAGACGGACACTGGTGGCATTATCAATGGCTTTGTTGGTGGCGCAATGGTGGACACTGACACAACGCCTTATGATCGTACATTTGCCACCTGGGTGGGCGGACCGGATCTACTGGCTGCCGTCATTGGTTTCGCAGCGCGATCTGACGGTTTTGTAGATTCGCGCAGTTCGGATAACTTCATGGCCGAAGCTCATGTCCAGTGGGACATGAGCGACGACAATATGGCGTATTTCAAGATAGGAAACAGCGCAAAGAGTGGTGGCTGGAGCTCAGCAGTGCAGGCCACGCCAGATCGTTTGCCATTCGACGATGAAAAAGCGCTCTCCTATGAAGTAGGTATGAAATCGAGCTTACTCGATGGTGCAGCGCAAACCAACATTGCCGTATTCTTTACTGAATACGAAGACTTGCAGGTCAACTCATTTGACAACAATGGTGATCCAAGTGTCACAAATGCCAGTGGCGCCGAATCATACGGAATAGAGTTGGACGGCCGTTGGGCGGTTAATGAATGGCTGCGGCTGTCAGGTGCGATCGCTTATCTGAACGCCGAGTTTGTTGACTTCCCAGTGGGGCCAGGCACGGCCGATGGTATCACCAGACCAGCAGGTAGCGACTACTCTGGGCTGCCTACCCCTCATGCACCCGACTTTAGCGGCAATTTACGTGCCGACATTGAAGTGCCATTGAGTGATGGTCTAAATATGATTGGCGGACTAGCTATTTCATACAAAGATGATTACTTCACCGAGGGCAGTATCGACCCGGCAGGAATGCAGGATGCCTGGACAAAAGTGGATGCGCTGATCGGTGTTCAATCAGCAGATGCGAAATGGCGAGTGGCGGTTAGGGGTAAGAACCTGACTGACGAGCACACTAGCAATGCATACCAGTTCTTTGTGGGCAACAGCTTGGCTTTTCTGGCTCCACCTCGTACCATTACCCTGGAAGCTGAGTACCGGTTCGGCAAATAAAATAAGCTGGTTTTAAGCAAACTATAGGTGGCGGACAGGAAACTGTTCGCCATTTTTTATGTTTGGGATACGATGTTCGTTGTGAGCGCATGGCTCACCAGCACAGCTTAAAGGCGACTGGGTGAGTAGTTATTCATCTCAAGTGCGGTTTCTTTCCCCAGAATGGTTTCAGCCACCACCCGGCCAGAGCCCGCAGCCATCGTCCAACCAAGGTGGCCGTGGCCGGTATTGAGGTACAAACCAGGCACAGTTGTTTTACCTAACAATGGAACGCCATCGTAAGTCATCGGGCGAAAACCTGTCCAGGGATTCAATTGTTCGCGATCCATAGTGGCAGCAAATTCAGGAAATATGCCTTCAACCAAACCAATTAGATTTTTAATACGGTCCGCAGGAATGCTCCTATCATAACCCGCAAACTCAGCCGTTCCTGCAACACGCAGTACTTCGCCTCCTAATGGGTTGAGTCCGGCGTGCAAACCCATATCGGCCATGAGATGGCTGGGCCGGTTTTTCCAGTTGTGCATAGGAATTGTCAATGAGTAGCCTTTGGCAGGCTTGATAGGCAAGTGCAAGCCAAAAGATCTGGCTAACTGGGGACTGTAGCTACCGGCAGCGATCACTACTGCGTCAGCGTTTAGTGGGTCTGCTTCAGTCAGTTGTGCTTCAAATGTAGAACCGTGTTTTTTCAGGCGACTGACTTCGCAATTGTAATGAAACATGACGCCACGATCCGCCAATATTTTGGCCAGGTTTTGACAGAACAGATGGGAATCTCCTGATTCGTCGTCGGGAAAATGCAGGCCGCCGGTGATTTTATCGCGCACAGGCGCTAGCGATGGTTCTATACCGATGGTCTCAGTGCTGCTGAGAACCTGGTATTTTGGTTCACGCTCGCCACTTAAAAAATCCGCTAGTTTCCTAACCGCGTCCAGTGTTTCATTGTCGCGAAATATCTTTAACATTCCAGAAAAGTCCGCGCGGTATTCAACACCACAGTCGTCGCGAATCTCCTTCATAAGACCCAAGGAGTAATTTGCCAATTTGTCATTTCGCTGTGTGTTGCGAAGAAACAATTCTTCCTTTGAGTGACGCAGGAAGTTAATACCCCAAGCTGCCATTGGCAACAAGGCTTTGCTGCGAAGCAATAAAGGAGCGTCTTTGCGACCAAAATACTTCAGCAGCATGCCAGCAACACCGGGCGAGTTCCAAGGATCTGCAACGCTGGCGTGAATGCCGCCGCCGTTTGCAAAACTGCAATCCAGAGCCGGGCCTTCCAGTTGTTCTACAACGCTTACCTCAGCGCCGAGGCCCTGCAGATAGTAAGCCGTGCATATTCCTGTAACACCGGCACCAACAACTAAAACCTTCAATTTTTTTTCCTACAGAAATGGCCGTCAATAGCGATACTAATGCGGATGCTTGCTTTTTAACACCCAATTGCCTTCATCTAGCAGTGGCTTAAAACGACTGTTCTTCTCTACTGGGTAACGTATGGCCTGGCCTGGGAATAGCGAAGGAAGCACAGTAGAGCGATCAACGACCAGCTGTCCATTCACTAACACGTATGGTATGCCGGTGCTTGGCAGACCATTTTCGCCTTTAGTAAATGTCGCATTATCGGTAACTGTTTCCGGGTTGAATACAGTTATATCAGCAACCATGCCTTCTTGCATTCGACCGCGTTGCTGCATGCTTTGCAACCCTGCTGCGCCCAGATGCTTGGCCGGCGTGTAACTGAGCATGCTAATGATATGCAGCCAGGAGAGTTCGTTCTCCCTGGCCAAGCGCAATACACGCCCCTGCGTTCCTGCCGTGCGGGGGTGAAACGCGCCTTCGGTGAATGGAGCGTCCCAGGCAAGTAACTCACCTTGGTCATCTTCTGCAAGCATCCCATCGCCAGCAATGGCGACCCCTTCGAGTTGCAACCAGGGAACCACCCACTCTTCCGGGCGAAGATAACCAATGATGATCATTCCGGGCGTTTCACGGCGGGCCGTGATCAACTCATCTCGACTGAGAAATTTGCCAGTCTGCGGATCGAGAATTGTTTTCTCTGGTGGGCCAAAATTTTTGGTCCACTGATCCGGGTCGAGAAAATCAGCGCCTACTGACGTTGAGCCCGATGTGTAAGGGTACACCTCACCCCACACATTCATTCCACGCTCGCGCGCTTTTACCAGCATTTCCTGAATCAAAGGCCAGCTATTGATGTTGAAGTGGTTCAAGAGCATTGGCGCGTCCAGCAAAAATGCGTTCCATAACACTTCTGCGCCGCCAATCGAAAACTCAGTAGGTGGCGTGGTGCTGGCAAAACGTGTGTGAACCGATGTTATACGGCCGTACTGTGCGGCGGTACGCTGCGTTTCATACATTTCACGGGATGTAATGCCATTAGATCCGTAGCCTAGTAAGGCGCCAATGCCAATTGCACCTTCTACCAAACCCTGGTCTAACAAACGCAATATTTGATTCATTTCGTCAACGGTGGCAACGTGTGTTGACCAGCTAGACTCGCCATCGTCGCCAGCGGTTCCGCGCATATGACTGAAATCGCGCATATCACGCAGCGAATCTTGCTCAAAAGAATCGAGCACAACGGCGCGAGAAAACTCTTGCGATACCGTGGTGCCGTAATTCAGCGGCCACTTAGCTTCGCGCTCTTGGTACCAGCTGGCAATGTTCATAGCACCAGCTTCCAAATCCATGGACGTAGTCACCCCGTTTCGAAGGCTTAATTTACCGCCGTGGAGTGTGACCGATCCATGGTTGTGTGTGTCGATAAAGCCCGGCGCAACAATCAGGTTTTTGGCCTCGATCACTCTGTTACCGCGCAATTTTCGCTTGGATATTTTGGCGATAACTCCGTCTCGAATGCCAACGTTGCGCACAGCGTCAAGACGAGTTTCAGGGTCGATTACGCGACCATTCAGAATCACAATGTCGTAGTTAGATGCAGCCCACAACGGAGCCACTAGCACTGTACACAATGCGGCGCTGACTAAAGCAATCCTGAGTGACATTTTCTTTCCTCTCTATCTGTACTATGCGACCATTTTTTTAGCTTCACCTGGCCATTGTGCCAACAATTCCTGGAGAGCAGCTTGTGCTTTCTCAACATTGGCATCCTTTACGTGACCGTAGCCACGTATACTCATCGGCACTTCAGCGATTGCAACGGCCAATTCAAGGTTGTCTGAGCTTAAGTCGCCTAGTAACGCGGTGATGGTTGCGAAGTATTCCTCGATCAATTCTCGCTCCATCTTTCGCTCTGGTAGGTAAGCGAAAGGGTCGATGCGCGAGCCACGTAGAAACTTGAACTTCGCCAGCCAGCCAAAAGCTGTAAGCATCCACGGGCCAAACTGGATCTTTGTGGGTGCACCGGTCTTTTCATCGGTTGGCGCGATTATCGGCGGGGCGAGATTAAATTCAAGTGTGTAGTCACCTTCAAATTGCGCCTGCAGTTTTTCTTTGAATTCTGGCTCTGAGTACAGCCTAGCTACTTCATATTCATCTTTGTACGCCATTAACTTATACGCAGCCTTCGCTACTGCAAGGCTCAATGTCTCGTTTCCTGGAATCGACTTTTGTTCAGAGGCCTTTACGGCGTCAACAAACATTCCGTAGCGATTAGCGTATTTTTCGTCTTGATACACGGTGAGTTCTTTGCTGAACTTCTCGACCCAATCTTTAAGAGATGTCGGCTTGAAAACCAACGCCTGTACGGCGGTATTTGGCCGTAGGAATTCCACGATCAATTCTGGCTGGTGCGCAATACGTCGTCCCCAGGCGAAGGCCTCCTTGTTCCAATCAACGGCTACGCCATTGAGCTCAATGGCCTGCAGTAGGGCGTTTTCGCTCACCGGTATCATGCCTCGCTGCCAGGCGAAACCAGCCAGCATGAGATTTGCGCCCAGCGAATCGCCAAGCAACTTTATCGCCAATGCAGAGGCATCAAAAAAGTCGCTTTTGTCTGGGTTTGTGCGAGACTTCAGCCGGGTAAGCAAAGTATCAGCAGGGTAGGCAAGCTCGGTGTTGCGGGTAAATTCGCCAGTGTAGTTTTCGACGGTGTTTATGATCGCTTTTGTATTGCCAGAATCGAGTAGCTCCAACACATTGTCACCACCGGCTACTAACATGTCGCAGGCGAGTAGAGCGTTAGCCCCGGCGCTGTTCAACCTTGACGCGTGAATTTGATCTTGAGCTGTTGCAAAGCGAACGTGCGTGACAACAGAGCCGCCTTTTTGGGCAAAGCCAAGCTGGTCTACCACGCAAATACCAATGTCATCAATGTGTGCGGCCATACCCAGCAGTGCACCGATAGTGACTACACCAGTACCTCCAACGCCCGTCACGAGTAAACCGTAGCTGCCTTCCTTTGGTAATGCGGGCAGTTCCGGATCAGGTAGTGAATCAAGGTCAGGTGTTACCTCAGTAGTACTTGCTTTGCCTGCTAGTTTGCGAACTTTGCCACCGTTAACTGTAACGAAACTTGGGCAAAAACCGTAAGCGCAAGAAAAATCTTTGTTGCACGAAGACTGGTCAATTTTACGCTTGCGACCAAAATCGGTTTCCAATGGCAGAATGGAGATGCAGTTCGACTGCACTCCGCAATCCCCACAGCCTTCACAAACGCGATCGTTGATGAAAGTACGCTTGGCTGGGTCTGGGTAGGTTCCACGCTTACGCCGCCGCCGTTTTTCAGAAGCGCAGGTCTGGTCGTAGATCATTACCGACACGCCTTTCACCTCGCGCAACTCGCGTTGAACACCATCCAGCTCGCGCCGATGGTGCACGGTTGTGCCGCGTGCGAAATTCGACGCAGAGTTGTATTTTTCTGGTTCGTCGGTGACAACAGCAATTTTCTGCACACCTTCATTGCGCATTTGCCGAGTGATCTGGTCAACGGTCAGCTTGCCGTCAACTGGCTGCCCGCCGGTCATTGCGACCGCGTCGTTGTACAAAATTGTGTAGGTGATGTTGGTGCCAGCGGTAATGGAAGCGCGTACCGCATGTGAGCCGGAGTGGAAGTAGGTTCCATCACCGAGGTTTTGAAAAACGTGATCGGTTTCTACGAAAGGTGCCTGGCCAATCCAGGCCACACCTTCGCCGCCCATTTGTGAAAATGTATAGGTTTCGCGGTCCATCCACGTGGCCATGTAGTGGCATCCAACACCGCCCAATCCGCGGCTTCCTTCGGGAACCTGTGTAGACGTGTTATGAGGGCAGCCAGAACAAAAGTACGGTATTCGTGCCGTATTTAAAGCCGGTATGCTAGCGGCCCTATTGGCCACGTTTTGTAGACGGCTAATACGGGCAGTCATCCAGTCGCTTTGATGAAAGTGTTGTATTCGCTGCGCAATTACCAGAGCAATTTGGTCGGAGCTGATCATTTTTGAGTTATCGAGCAGCTTGTTACCTTGTTCATCAAAATGACCCACAATTCTGGGGCGTTGGTCTGCTGGCAGATGATAACAAGCATCACGCATGCCATTTTCAATCTGTTCGCGTTTTTCTTCAACGACTAGCACTTCTTCCAAACCGGCTGCGAAATCTGCATATGTTTGCTTGTCTACCGGGAATGGCATGCCAATTTTTAGAATGCTGATACCCAGGTCAGCCGCTTGCTGATTGCTGATACCAAGGTCTAACAGAGCTTGTTGCACGTCTCGCCAGGACTTGCCGGCCGTAACAATGCCAATACGCGGATTGGGTGAGGCGTGACTTACATGGTTCAGCTTGTTTGCTTTCGCAAAGGCCAGTGCGGCGGGCATGCGAAAATTGCGAATGCGTGCTTCTTGTGTGTACACAGAGTCAGCCAAAAACGAATTCACACCTTCTGCTGGAAACTCAAAGTCAGGCGTAATGATTTGAACGCGATTGATATCGGCGTCGACCGATGCCGAAGTTTCAATGGTTTCGGGGAGTAACTTGTAACCCGTCCAGGCACCGCAAAATCTAGACAACGCAATTCCGTATAAACCCATGTCCAGAACTTCCTGGATGTCGGCTGGGTACAGTACGGGCATGAACAGGTCTTGCAACAATAACTCTGAGGCGTAGGCGTTGATGGTAGACGTCATGTTGGGATCGTCGCCCACAGCCATCAACACGCCACCGTGTTTGGATGCTCCATGCCAGTTTCCCTGGCGCGCGGCATCAATGCATTGGTCCAATCCAGGGCCTTTGCCATACCACATGCTGAATACGCCGTCGTATTTGCAATCATTGTAGTAATTGCTTTGCTGCGTGCCCCACACCGCAGTGGCCGCCAGGTGCTCATTTGTGCCAGGCCAAAAATGTGTGTGATGCTCAGTGAGCAGGTCTTCAACACGCCAAATTTCTTCATCAATTGCGGTCATTGGTGAACCGCGGTAACCCGATATAAATCCAGCAGTGTTTAAGCCAGCCGCCTGGTCGCGCATATGTTGAACCATAAACAAGCGCACCATGGCCTGGCTGCCGCGTAAATGAATTCTGCCTTCCTGCTGGGTATAGCGGTCTCTAAGGCTGACTTTGTGTTTTGGCATGGCTGTCTCAAAAAGGAAGCTCGTTCAGTGATTCACCATAGCAATAAGCCGCTGTTAATGGCTTATCAATATGGGCAAACTAGAGGGCATTGACCAAGGACTTGCCGCATTCGATACCGCAAATCTGTAAGGTATTGATAAGCTTACCGAATAATCAATCTGGAGTTGTTTGTGGGACCGCTGGCTGGAATAAAAGTGATCGAAATGGCAGGTCTTGGACCAGTGCCATTAATCGGCATGATGATGGCCGATATGGGCGCAGAAGTGTTCTTGATAGAGCGGCGTTCGGCGGCCAGTGCAGAATCTACTTTGCATGTCTCGAAGCGAGACATGATGCGCCGCGGTAAAACGCCGATTGCGCTCGACTTGAAGGAATCCAGCGCAATCGAATTGGTTCTGAATTTAGTGGAGCGCGCAAACGTAATAGTGGAAGGCTTTCGCCCGGGTGTGATGGAGCGTTTGGGCCTGGGACCCGATGTTTGCATGGCTCGCAATCCGGCATTGGTATACGCTCGACTGACTGGCTGGGGGCAGGATGGACCAAACGCCAAGCACGCCGGTCACGACCCAAACTACATCGCATTAACGGGTACCTTGTACCACAGCGGCAGTGCTGATCGTCCGCCACAAGCGCCGCCTACATTGCTGGGCGATTGCGCAGGAGGTGCGGCGATGTGCGCTTGGGGCATCAGTTCGGCGTTAATACCTGCCTTGCAAGATGGCAAGGGCCAGGTGATTGATTCAGCTATTGTTGACAGTACGTCCTATCTTGCCACCTTTGCTCGAAGTTTCTATCAGGCGGGGCACATCACAGACGAACGCGAAGGTAGTTGGATGGATGGCGGTGCGCCCTGGAATCGTAGTTATACCTGCGCTGACGGCAAATATATTACTTGTTGCCCGGTAGAAGGCAAATTCTATCAGCAATGGTTGCAGCTTCTGCAGCTAGAAGAGCACCCATTGTTTGGCGAAGGCTCTCAGTGGAGCAAATCGCAGTGGCGTGCGCAAATACAGCACCTGGAGCAATTGTTCGCGCAGCAGCCGCGTGACCATTGGGCTCAGCTGTTCGACGGCAGTGACGCCTGTGTGGCGCCAGTACTTAACTATCAAGAAGCCACCGAGCATCCGCATATCCGGTCGCGAGGAAGTTACAAAAACGTGGACGGACAATGGCATGCGCAGCCGGCACCGCGCTTTAGTGTGACGAATTCTGAACCGGACTGGAATGATGCAGTGGCATTGGCCAGCAAGCAGCGTATCAATGACCTTGGCATTCCTGCCGAGGTGTTGCAAGCCGCTGGCATCGAACCTTATAACGATTAGAGCACACCAATAGAACAGAAGAGCACATGGATTTTACACTAACAGAAGAACAACAAATGATCGTTGATTCGTTCTCAAAATATTTAGAGAATGAACTCAAGCCCGTAGCGCAAGAGTACCGCGACCAACTTATTCCAAAACAGAAAATGCTGAGCATCCAGCAAGACTTGCTGGCGTTTGGTGTGGGACCTGGCATGTTGGCCGAAGACATGGGTGGCTTAGGTTTAAACGCCGTTACTATGGGGCTACTGCAATTTGAATTATCTCGCGTGTCGCCAGATATTGCGATCACCAGTTTGATACAAATGACGGTCAGTAAGTTATTGCCACTGATTCCTGCAGATATGCGCGATGACTATGTGCCTGCAATTCTTAATGCTACGAAAATTGGCTGTGTGGGTATGTCAGAGCCGGGAGCAGGCTCGCAAGTCACCGCAGTTAATTGCCGAGCCAAGCTTGATGGCGACGAGTACGTTATCAACGGTGAGAAGTTATGGATTTCCAGCGGCGACTATTCAGATTTCATGTTTCTACTGTGCCGGCTGAATGACGAACCGGTGGGCGGCTTGGGTTTGATGTTGGTCGATCGTGAGCACGGTTACGAGACATCTAACATAGAAAAAATGGGCTTAAACAGTCAGTCTACTGCTCAGGTTTCTTTTAACGACGTGAGGGTGCCCGCCAAAAACCTGATTGTTGAACCGGGCAAGGCGATGAAAGCCTTATTAACCTTGCTATCGAGTTCTAGACCTATTGTTGCCTTGATGTCACTGGGTATCGCCAAGGCGGCGCTGGATGAATCCGTAAGGTATGCGCTGGATCGAGAGCAATTCGGAAAACCTATTGCAGCACACCAGCTAATATCCGCCAAATTGGGTGAGATGGCCACCAAGTTGGAAGCGGGAAAGTTGATGTCATTCAGGGCATTGAGTGCGATTGACAATGGCGAGCGCGGAGATGTGCACAGCGCCATGGCAAAATGGTTTGGCACTGAATTGGCCTGTGAAATTGTTAATGAGGCCATGCAAATACACGGAGGCAACGGTGTAACTCGTGAGTTCCCCATCGAGTATATGTATCGTTCAGTGCGAATATTTCCATTCACTGAAGGTACCAACGAAATACAGCGGCTTATGATTGGTCGCTCACTTACTGGCATAGACGCTTTTTAAGGAAACGGCATGGACTTCGAGTTATCAGCAGAGCAGCAAATGATGGCCACTACGGCTGAGCAGATTGCCGCGCGTTTCGACCCCGAGTATTGGCGCGAAAAAGACGAGCAGGGTGAATTTCCCAGTGAGTTTGTTAAAGAAATAGGCGAGCAAGGCTTTTTTAGTTTACCAGTGCCTGAAGAATTTGGCGGAATGGCCATGGGCCTGACTGAAATGGCGGTTGCGATGGAAGCGCTGTGTCGCGGCGGTGGCGGCGGCGGGCCTGCACTCGGCTACTTGTTTGGCATACTCGGCACTTTGTCGATTTTGCACCACGGCAGCGACGAACAGAAAAAAGCCTACCTGCCCGACATGGCCAGTGGCAAGAAACTGGCAGCCTTCGGCTTGTCTGAGCCCGACGCTGGAACCAACACTCTAAACATCACAACGTCCGCAAAGCGAGACGGCGACAGTTACCTTATTAGCGGCGCCAAATGGTTTATCACTAATATTGAGAACTCGGATGTGATTTTGTTAGTGGCTCGTACAGACACAGACAAACCGGCGGCAAAACGTTCAGCAACACTTTCTACGTTCCTGGTTGATCTACCGGCAGAAGGTATCAGTTACACACCCATTCCAAAGCACGGCTTCAACTATTACAAATCCAATCAGGTATTTATTGACTCATTGCGCGTACCCGCGAGCTGTTTGGTCGGTGAGGAAGGTTCCGGGTTTTACAACCTAATGGGTACGCTTAATCCTGAGCGCATTCTGATTGCCGCGGGCGCGGTAGGTACGGCCAAGTTAGCGCTGAATCGGGCCATTGAATACGCAAATGAACGCTCTGTGTTCGCTTCTCCAATCGGCGCGCATCAAGCTGTTCAACACCCGTTGGCCGCCGCGCATGCAAAAGTGGAATCTTCGTGGTTAATGGTGTTGAAGGCCGCCAGCATGCACGACCAGGGGCAAGCTTCAAAGCAGGTAGGCGATGTGGCGAACATGGCGAAATTTGTTGCGGTAGAGAGTTGCATTGAAGCCTGCTATCACTCCATGCAAACCTATGGAGGCTCAGGCTATGCGCGCGAGTATCATCAGGAACGTTGGTGGCGCGAGGCGCAGCTGTTTCGACTGGCGCCAATCACGCAGCAGATGACATTGAATTACTTAGGTGAGCATGTGCTTGGGTTGCCGAAATCTTATTAGGGAAAAGACTGTTTGATGATGAGTACGCCGATGCAGGTCTCCATTTCTGATTATGTATTTACCTATGGTCTTGAGTACCCTGGCCGCGTAGCAATGTCGTCGGAGTTTGGTGACTTATCCTACGGTGAGCTTTCTGCGCGGGTACAGCAGCTAGCTCAGTCGCTTTTGGCGCTTGGCATCAAACCCGGTGATAGAGTTGCGGTATTAACGACACCAAGAGCGGATGCTTACAGCTTGTTTATTGCGCTAAACGCAGTGGGTGCCATATGGGTTGGAATCAATCCTGTTTATCAATATGAAGAAATGGCCTACGTTGTTAGCGATGCGCAGCCCGTGGCACTTGTTTTCTTGTCAGAGTTTCAAGGTCGCTCATACACAGATGACGTCAAACGCTTGGCGAACGAGCACCCCTGTCTGAACAATGTTCTTTGTTTGGACAGTGAGCTGAAGAGTTTTCAGTCTCTGCCGGGTTTGTTGGAAGAACGCATTGCTAGTAGGAGTACAGATCTTGCGTTGCCCAAAATAAACGAAGACGACGTAGCCATGATCGTCTACACCTCTGGTTCCACCGGCCAACCGAAAGGTTGCATGCTGCCAAACAAAGCGATGGTATATCGCGCAAACGTACAGTGGCAGCAGTTCAAAGTCAGCGATTATCCGCGCGTGTTTTGCCCATTGCCGCTAAACCATGTAGGTGGTATGCAAATGGTAGCCGGCGCGGCTCTGATTGGCGGTGGCACGGTTAACTTTCGACAGAAATTTAACCCGGCCGAAGTGGGTGACGTGATTCAGGCAGGCCAAATTAATTTTATGGTGATGTTTCCCACCATGTATCAGCTGCTGATTGATGATCCAACGTTTGACCGTGAGAAATACAATTCACTGGAATGCATTAACTTCTCGGGCGGCGTAATTTCGCGCGAGCTACTTGAACAGCTTCGGCAGCTTGGGAACGGCAGGGTTCAAACCTGCTTTGGCTCCACAGAAACCTGTGTAGGTGTTGTGTTTAGTGACCCAGATCTTGACCCTGAAGTGTTGGCGATCTCTGTGGGTAAACCAATCAATGATGATTGTAGAGTAATGTCTGACCTTGGCGAGCATTGTAAAGCCGGTGAAGTCGGTGAGTTTCAGGTAAAACCGGATTACTGCATGGTGGGTTATTTCAAGCGGCCCGAGGCTACCAAGGAAGCGTTCACCAGCGATGGCTGGTTGCGTAGCGGTGATCTGGTGGAAGTGCTGCCTGATGGAAACTTCAAGTTTTCAGCCCGGCGTTCAGAGATGTACAAGTCAGGTGGTTACAATATTTATCCGCGCGAAGTGGAAATTTGTATCGAGTCGCACCCTGATGTAATTAGTGCTGCTGTGGTTGGCATACCAGACAAATTATATGGCGAAGTAGGGTATGCGTACGTGTTGGCCCCAGAAGGGAAGGATTTAGCTGAGCAAGTTCTAAAAAGCTGGTGCAAAGACAAAATATCTAATTACAAGGTGCCAAAAATAATAGAGAAGGTGCAGGCGATGCCCCTGCTGCCCAACGGTAAGTTGGACAAAGTTAGTTTGCGTGCCAAAGCAGAAAGTACCTGAGTGCGCTAAGGTTTTAGCAATCCAAATCGTCGCCATTATCACCACCGATAGAGATTAGTTTGTAATGTGAAAGATTGTTAGGCTGATAGCCCATGTTGCTTTATTTGTATTTTCCGGCGCTGCTTCATTTTTGCAAGCAGCTGATCAGGCAATACTGTTTCGAAACGTCAATGTGTTTGATGGCAAGCAAGAACAGCTGCAAATGAATGCGGAGGTGTTGGTTGTTGGCAACACCATTGCCCAAGTCAGCGACGCATCGATAGAAGTGCCAGAAAACACAAGGATTATAGATGGGCAAGGGCGAACGCTGATGCCCGGCATGATTGATGTGCATGCGCATATCTCCATCGCCTCGCCGCTGCAGGATCTTCACGGCAATGTAACGCCGGAAGAGAATGCCATCCGAAGCACTGTGGTTGCCCGTGATTTCTTGTCCGATGGTTTCACCACGGTGCGTGATGCCGGCGGTAATACCTTTGGGCTTAAGCGTAGCATTGACAGCGGAGTTGTTCCCGGGCCTCGAATATTTCCGTCTGGCGCGTTTTTATCTCAGACCTCCGGCCACGGTGATTTTCGCAAACTTGCGGAGCCACACCCGAGCAGTGGACATGTGGATGGCGGTCATCGTATGGGTTTGGGCATTGTTGCGGACGGTAAGTCTGAGGTCTATCGGGCTGTTCGAGAAAACCTGCGTAAAGGGGCAACCCAGATCAAGATAATGGCCAGCGGTGGCGCCGCATCTGACTTTGATCCTATTGACTCATTGCAGTTTCGACCGGAAGAGCAAATTGCCGCCGTTACGGCAGCGGCAGATTGGGGTACCTATGTTACAGCGCATCTGTTACACGACGATGCTATTGATAGAGCGCTGGATTCCGGCGTTAAGTGTGTTGATCACGGGTTGCTTATTCGAGAAGACTCAATGAAGAAGCTGGTGAAAAAGGGCGTTTTTTTAGCGCCGCAGTTCAATGCCTTGTCACCTCGGCTTATTGAAACGCCGGGCTTAAACCCGGTGAACATCGCAAAAATTAAAGCGGCACAGCAAGAAATGAAACCTCTGCTTTCATTAATCAAGAAATACAAACCACGCGTACCGTTTGCTGTCGACGCCGTTGGACCACCGGTCGCACACATTCAACAGCGTCGCTACGAATTGCATTATGTGGCAGAACTGTTTGGTAACTTTGAGGCTTTGAAGCGCGCAACCCATGTGTCAGGGCAATTACTTGCGCTGTCTGGTTCCCGCAACCCGTACGGCACCTTAGGCGTTATCGAGCCAGGCGCGCTGGCCGACATTCTGCTGATTGATGGAAATCCATTGGAAGATATTTCTCTGGTGGGCGCAGATTCCCGCTGGTGGGACGCAGATACGAATGAAATCACAACCATGCCTTTTGTGATGAAGAATGGCGAGGTTTTTCGAAATCGACTGTGAATTGTAATTCAATCTAGCTCAGTTTTAGCTTATGGCCTTAATCGTAGGTTGCTTGAAAACCTGAACGGTTGGCAACTCCTGATTGTACTTTTCAACTTCCACCAAACAACTGTGCGCGCTGCAACCCTGCGCTAAGGACGATGTTCCGCGGTCAGGTGTTAAAACATTCGGATTACCATGCACTTCCAACTTACTGCCGTCAACCGTTTGCGGATCAAACCAAGCGCCGGTTGGTAGCTCCAGCACGCCATCGCGAATGCCGTCTGATATTTCCAAGCCGGCGAGACAAGCGCCGCGATCGTTAAACACGCGAATTACGTCGCCATTGCCCAGCCCGCGTTTTTTCGCTTCATTAGCATTCAATCTGGCGCGTTCCCTGTCCTGAATTTTGTGTTTTCGGCTGGTAACGCCATGGTCGTACTGACTGTGCAAACGGGTTTTAGGTTGGTTGGACACCATGTGCAATGTGAAACGCTTTGCACGACTACCGCCTAGCCATTCGTTATGGTCGAACCACTTTGCGTGTCCTTCGCAATCGGCGTAGTTGAAACCAGCGATGGTCTGTGAATAGATTTCAATTTTCCCCGAGGGCGTATTCAGTGGATATTGTTTTGGATCTCGTCGAAATTTCTCCAGTGCAAACTCGGCGTCTGGCAATTGATTCCCGACGTAGATTTGCTCGCCCTTCCAGAACTCATCAAACTCGGGCAGAGCAACGTTATTATCTGCGGCGCTTTCTCGGGTTTTCTCATAGAGGTGTTTAACCCAGTCCATTTCATCACGCCCGCAGGTATATTCCTGCTCGAATCCCAGTCTTGCGGCAAGCTCACGAAACACATCGAAATCATCGCGGGATTGCTCAAATGGTTTCACTGCAGCGGGCATTGGTGAGATGTAGTCGTCGTAGCTGCTACCACCAAAGTCGTTGCGTTCCAGGCTGGTGGTGCATGGGAATACGATATCGGCGTGGCGCGCAGTTGCTGTCCAGAACGCTTCGTTTACAATAATGGTTTCTGGCTTGCTCCAGGCTTGCTCTAAGGCATTTAGGTCCTGGTGGTGGTGATAGGGATTTCCACCTGCCCAGTAAATAAGCTTGATATCGGGATAGGTTCGCGTTTGTCCGTTGTACACATAAGCTTGGCGTGGGTTATTTAGCATATCGGTAATGCGAGCGACCGGAATGAAATCGCCAGCGGGCGGAACTCGTTCTCCAATTTCTGCACCAAACGCGCCCATCTTATAGTTTGGAATTTTGCGACCACCAAAGCCCATATTGTGAATGCATCCGTAGCCGTAACCCACGCCGCTGCCAGGTAGGCCAATATCACCTAGCATTGCGCCAAGCGTGGTAATCATCCACCAGGTTTGTTCGCCATATTCTTGTCGTTGCAGCGACCAACTAATGCCTAACAGACTGCGGTCAGCGGTAAGATCGCGGGCTAGCTGCTGAATGTCGTTTGCTGATATATCGGCTAGCGTCTCAGCCCATTCTGCGCTCTTAGGCTGGCCGTCGTTCTCGCCTAGCATATAGGGAATAAATTGGTCAAAGCCGACCGTGTATTTGTCGAGGAATTCCTGATCGTGCAGCCCCTCTGTATACAGCGTGTGCGCCATGCCCAGCATGATCGCCACATCACTGCCGGGTCTGCAGGCTAGCCAGTGTGCCCCAACGCCTTCAAATACATCGTCGCGAATTGGGCTGATGTTAACGACCTTGACGCCGGCCTGCTTAAGCTTCAGCAATTGTTCACGCGGCGAGTGGGTGCCAATGCCACCGGCATTAACTTGTGTGTTTTTAAGTGCTGCACCACCGAAAAATACAGCGGTCTTGCAGTGTTCCGCTATTTCCGCAGGTGGCGGCGCTTCGCGCAGCAGCGCCAACAGAGGAAAGCCCAAAATGTGCTTTATGATCACTTCAGCGGCGGCGGCGGAGTAACTGTTGACCGATGCGACATAACCACCGTTAAGTCGTAGAAATCGATGAATCTGGCTCTGCGCATGATGGAAGCGGCCGGCACTGGACCAGCCATAGGAGCCTCCATAAATCGAATCCGGGCCATGGTGCTCTTTGGTATGTTGTAAGGCCATTGACGCGAGCTTAAGTGCGGTATCCCATGACACGGCTACGAAAGGCTCCTGACCGCGTCCACGTCCGTTGCTCGCAAGCCCATTTTCTAGATAACCTGCGCGAATCATTGGCTGAGGTATTCGTACGTTACCATCCAGGGCATTCAATAAAGATTGTCCAATCGCCGTCGGTTCTTTATCAGCTTGATAGGCATGTATCGCGACTATTGATTCGCCGTCTGATTCAACTCGATAGTTGCCCCAGTGCGTGCAGGTGGGGACAATTCGGTTTGATTCGCTCATGATGTGTCTCTCAGTTCGCGATAAAGGTTCTATAGTATCTCGCTTAGGCATGCCAATGACGATGGCAATTGAAGCAATATTGCGGCACCGAAGAGACAGTGCTGCATGCCATAGTACAATTACGTACGGCGAGCCGAATTGCGTCGTTCGACTTTATAGCTAAATCGAGTCTATAGCTATTGCTAGTACTGAAGCAGGGCTTTCCTATATTGCCATGTTGTTAATCGTCCTGTATCCGGATAATGTGAGATAAATCATGTCTTTCGATCACACGGGTATCCTTCTATGTCAGAGATTGTGAAACGATTGCAAAACCTGCTTGGTAAAGATCGGGTGCTTGTTGGCGACGCCATACAAGCCCTTAATACCAGCTTCTGGGATGCTTCGCCAATGCAGGGACTGGCTTTGTTGAAACCAGAAAGTACGGAGGAGGTCAGTGCGATTATGCGACTGTGTCATGAACATGGCCAAGCGGTGAACGTTATTGGTGGCAACACAGGTGGTGTGCAGGGGCAGCACACGCAACCCAATGAGGTTATATTGTCAATGGAACGGATGAATCGTATTGAGTCGATTGATGCGGCCTGCGCAACAGCCATTGTGCAAGCTGGTTGCGTTCTGGAGAATTTGCAACAGGCTGCTGCCAACGAGGACATGCTGTTCCCATTGGACCTAGGCGCACGTGGCTCTTGCACGGTAGGGGGGAACGTTTCCAGTAATGCAGGTGGTTTGAACGTTATTCGTTACGGAATGATGCGAGACTTAACCCTCGGGCTGGAGGTAGTGTTGCCAGACGGCACCATTCTTTCTTCGATGAATCGCTTGATCAAAAACAATACGGGCTACGACTTAAAGCAGTTGTTTATTGGTAGTGAAGGAACCCTTGGTGTGGTTACTCGCGTAGTGGTCAAATTGTTTGAGGCACCGCTTAGTGTCAATACCGCTCTACTGGGATTGGATTCGTTTGACAAGGTAACAGCGTTGCTCAAGCGCTTGCGCAAAGAGCTAGGAAGCTCAGTGTCTTCGTTCGAATACATGGATCAAAGTTACTATCAGGACGTTACCAAACCCGGTGCGAATCGCGCACCTCTTGATAAAAGCCATTCGTGCTATGTAGTGATTGAAGTGCAGGGCACACAGCCTTTAAATGATCGGCAGCTGTTTGAGCAGGTGCTGGGTAACGCGATGGAAGAGCAGCTAGTCTGCGATGCGGTTATCGCGCAATCAGACGCCCAGCGGCGAGAAATTTGGGCGGTACGTGAAAACTTCGAGCCCTTGTTGCATGAAACGCCATACTTTCTGTATGACGTAAGCCTGCCAGTGAGCTCTATGCTGGAATACCAGCTTGATGTGAAGCAAAAAATTCGAGCGTTGTGGCCTAGTGCCAGCTGTTACGCTTTGGCGCACGTGGGCGACAATAATCTTCACTGGTTTATTACACCGCGAACCGATGATTCTGATGCTCACTCAGCGGCAAGTGCCATTGTGTACGAACCTCTGGCCGCGCTGCACGGTTCGGTGTCAGCGGAGCATGGAATTGGATTTGAGAAAAAGTACTGTTTACCGCTAAGCAGAAGTACCGCTGAATTAGACACAATGCGTTTATTGAAGCGCAGCCTTGACCCCAATAACATTCTCGGCCAGGGTCGAATTTTCGATTTGTAGCCCGAAGATCCTGTTTCAGCAGAGGAAGCTAAAGCTGGTTTCTATAATCTCTCGGCGATACACCCAACCAACGTTTAAATGCGCTGGAAAAATTGCTGCTGTCAGTAAAACCCAGCAAATAGGCAACTTCGCTAATCGATAGCTCCTCGTGGCGAATATAGCTTTCCGCTAACCAACCACCTTATCGTTTTGTCAGGCAAGTTCCACATTTGACGCCGGAAACTCGATATCCATATCACGTTTGTCGAAATGAATTGCTGATACAGCGGCGTTCAGTTCTTTGTCGCAGCCAAGCTGACTTGAAAATCGCTGCGTAGTAACGCACGCCTTGATCAAAGAAATCGATAAAGCGCATGAAAAATCCCTGCTCCGCCGATTTGGAGGGATATTCTCAATGATGGTGGCGTGCAAAACCAGTCATATGTCTTTTAAATTGGGTCACGTTACAGCGACCCCAATAGCCCCGCCAATCGCTTCATTCCTTCGCGGGTCTTCTCTTCGGCCATTTGCGAATAGCTTAAGCGTATGTTGTTTTTATGTTTGGTTTGCGCAAAAAAGGACTCTCCCGGCACATAAGCTACGCCGCATTCGTTCACCGCTCTCGGGAACAACTCAGTCGTGTCAACATGTTCGGGCAGCGTAAGCCAAATGAAGAAACCGCCCTCGGGCAGCGTGTAGCGAATGTTGTCAGGGAAATGTTCTTTAACCATCTCAAGCGCCACATCACGACGAGTTCGGTAGGCATCCCGCAAGTACTCAATGTGGGTACTTAGGTCATAGTCGCGAAGATAAGTACTTACCTGCCATTGCGACACTGTACTTGCCTGAAAATCACTGGCTTCCTTCTGTACACGGTATTTATCCAGCAGTTCAGCCGACGCGCATATCCAACCCAGGCGCACACCCGGTGACAAGCTTTTGGAAAATGATCCGAGATAGATAACAGTGTCTCCCGTTTTATCAAAGCTCTTAACAGCTGGGATATTCTCACCTTCGAAGCGTATTTCGTAGTACGGACTGTCTTCAACAATCACCACATCGTACTGCGTTGCTAATTCCACCATGCGCTTTCGCCGTGCGGCTGACATGGAGATACCGCTGGGGTTTTGAAAATCTGGAACCGTATAAATTAATTTGGCCTCAGGGTGAGCGGCCAGCGCCTTTTCCAGGTCCTCCATGATCATGCCTTGATTATCGATGGGCACGGCAACATATTGCGGGCGGTAGAAGTCGAATGAATTCAACGCGCCGAGATAAGTGGGGTCTTCGCAGATAACCACATCACCTTCATCAATAAACAGGCGGGCTGCAAAGTCGATGCCCTGTTGCGAGCCGCTCAGTATCCGAATATTGTCAGCTGTTGCGCTGACGCCGGCCGACGCCATCCGTTGCTCGGCAATTTGAGTACGTAAGGGCTCGATGCCATAGGCTCCATCGTAGGCGAGTATGTTTCGGCCAACCTCTTCGAAAGCTCTGTCGGAGGCCTTACGAAAATTGTCGATAGGATAAAACTCAGGCGCAGGTGCCCCCCCTGCAAAGGAAATC
>JBGCDE010000191.1:0-8384 GCA_045105115.1 Pseudomonadales bacterium
TAAAAAGAGACGGCAAAGCGATGCTGTACTTCCCGTTAATAGGTTACGGCAATGGAGAAGTGAATAGACAATTGAGCATGATTCGACAAAAAGATGCAGGGCGAAGTCTGGCTGATACTGGCGCACACTGTGGTGTGTTGAGTGACGTATCCATACCAACCTACTGGTTGTCGTACTTTACTCGTGAGCGTGATCGCGGCGAGCGAGTACCTGTTGAAGAGGCCGTTAAGTTGCATACGCATGACACGGCTCGCTGTGTTGGTCTGGAAGATCGAGGCACACTTGAACTCGGCATGAAAGCTGATATCAATGTGATCGACTATGAAAACCTGCGAATGCTAGCTCCAGAGGTACGTTACGATTTGCCCGCGGGCGGGCGACGTATCTTTCAAGGAGCTGAAGGCTACAAGTACACGATTGTTAGTGGTGAAGTGATTATGCGCGACGGTGTTGAGACCGAAGCGATGCCTGGCAAATTAATCCGCGGTACACAGAAGCCGTCGCAAGCTGGCGCAGCTGGTTAAGCGCTTACAACTTCCTGATGCTCATGGAGCATCAGGAAGTGCAAATGCCAGGTACTCATCTCCGGACTTGGTGCCCAGTTTCCCACCGCTAGCCGCAATAACAATGTATTGCTTGCCGTTAACTGCATACACGCTCGGTGTGGCATATCCAGCAGCAGGTAGCTGATACTCCCAGAGTAGGCGACCATCATCCTGGTCAAAAACTCTTAGCTTCTCGTCCATGGTGGCGGCAATGATCAACAAGCCGCTTGCAGTAACCACTGGCCCGCCGTAATTGCGTGTACCGGTTTTTGCGATTCCCCGGGCGGAAAGTTCAGCATGCTCACCTAACACCTGCTGCCAAAGTAGCTTACCGTTAGCCATATCAAACGCATTTAACGTACCCCAGGGCGGCTTTATGGCGGGGTAATACTGCTGGTCCAGGAAATCGTTATAGCCTGCAAATGCATACGCGATAGAGTCTTTCTTTTTTGCTTTCGCCGATTTTCGAACGCCCGGCTTTTCCAGCATCCGATCCAGCTCGAACAAATACTCTGTCACTGTTTCTATTTGGTGAGAGGGTAGGTGTGCAAATGACATCATGCGTCCTTTTCCACGCTGCACTGTCAGCATCGCGTCGCTTTTTTCCAAACGCCTGGATATCCCCCTTAAGTTAGGAGCGTAAGGATAAAAACCTTCCAGCTTCTGTCCGTGGCAACCAGCGCAGTAATTTCGAAAGGCCAACTTCCCCTGCGCGTTAGATTCCTCAGAGTCCATCAGAATTTCTTCATAATGAATAAGCGCGGGCGCTTCCGTGGCATTAATGTAGTAAGTATTGGTTTGTGGGTTAAATGCGCCGCCGCCCCAATTTGCACCGCCGTAAAATCCTGGGTTTAGAATCGTTTTCTCGGTGGTGACGGGCTCAAAATACGCAAAGGGCTTTGCTTGAGCGTAAAGTGCGCTTACGTACTCATGAGTCTCCTCGGTAATATCACTGAGATCACTCTCATCAAACGTTTGCCGCGTGAATGGCTCAGGTAAAGAGACCTTCGGCTGGGTAGGCCAATGGTGTTGGCCGGGCAATCCATTGGTTGAGACTTTCTGTTCGCTAATAGGAAATACCGGCTCTCCCGTATCTCTGTCCAAAACATACAACACACCTTGCTTGGAAGCCTGTATCACTACGTCTTTAGGCTGATCGTTGTACCTTATGGTTGCGAGTGTAGGTGCGGAGCTTAAGTCGCGGTCCCAGACATCGTGGTGGACTGTTTGGTAATGCCATCGCCGCTCGCCCGTTTTGGCGTCCAGAGCGACAACAGAATTACCAAATAAATTCTCGCCTCTTCGTTTACTGCCGTCAAAATCGGGTGTTGGTGAACCCGTGGGTACAAACACCAGCGCACGTTCAGTATCCACACTTAAGCCCGCCCAGGCATTCGCGCCTCCTGCATGAGCAAGGTATTCGCTCGGCCAGGTGTCGCTCCCGTATTCACCTGGCTTTGGAATGGTGTTGAATCTCCATTTGATGTTGCCAGTTCGCACATCATAGGCGCGGATGTGCCCAGGTGCCGCTCCGTCGGTTTCGAGTACGGCACTGCCCATGATCAGCAGGTCCTCAAACACAACGCCCGGTGAGGGCGCATTGATGCTCACTCGCGTGTAGTCTCGGCCGAGGCCTTTGCGCATGTCGACCACGCCGTTATCACCAAAATCGGCCATGAGTGTTGCCGTTTCCGAATTCAGCGCGAACAACCAATGTCCATTAGTGAAGAACAAAACTTGTTCTTGGCCATCGCTCCAGCTCGCCATGCCACGCATGTAGGAAGTGCCTGCATAGTTGCCGTCAGGCTGAAAAGACCAGAGCTCTTTGCCGCTGGCCGCATCCAATGCAAAGACATTGTAATTTGGGCTACGACCGTACAAAACACCGTTGATAATAAGCGGGTTAAGCTGCAACTCCGAGGCAGCCGGTATGGGTGAACCTTGCGCGCTTGCGTAGCGCCATTGCAGCTCAAGTTGACCCACATTGCCAGCATTGATCTGCCGAAGAGAGGAGTACTGGCGTGCTTTATGGTCTCCGCTGAATACCGGCCAATCGTGGTTGGCTTGGCCATGCGCTGGTGTTTCAGTTGGCAGCAGGCAGGCTGTGAGAGCAATAGCGATCGCTACCCAGATCAGAATTTGTCGGTAGGCTGTAAACATCGTAGACTCGCGTTCGGTGTTGGCCATAGTATGCCAAGCTGCTTGATTCAATGCACTTACGAAATATAGAGGCCATCAATGAAACTAATCGGCAAGGCATTACTTATCCTTGTTGTTCTTTTGCTGTTGCTGGCTGCGGTGTTCCACGAGCGAGTTGCTGACCTGTATGCACAAGCTACCCCAATCAATTATCAGCTTGATGCCAGCGGTATTCTTCCACCGTCCGAGCAGCTGGCTGACGCAGCAAATTGGAAATCACTGTTCAATGGTGAAAGCCTCGACGGCTGGTCGATCAAGTTCACCGGTTCTAAAGTTGGTGAGAACGTCAACAATACGTTTCGCGCCGAAAACGGCGTGCTGAGCGTGAACTATTCGGACTGGGATTCGTTTGAGGGCCGCTTTGGGCATATCTATACCGAGCAATCCTACTCTCACTATATATTTCAATTTGAGTATCGATTTGTCGGTGATCAGGTTAAAGGTGCAGGGTCTGGAATGTCGTGGGCTATTCGAAACAATGGCGCGATGTTACATGCGCAACACCCGAACACAATGCGACTTGAGCAAGAATTTCCAGTCTCGATAGAAGCCCAACTGCTCGGCGGTTTGGAAGACGGTGAGCGGCCTACAGCGAACCTCTGCACGCCTGCGACAAACGTGGTGCTTAATGGTGAGGTGTACAGGGCGCACTGCACAGAATCAGTGTCGAAAACCTATCATGGAGATCAGTGGGTGAAGGCAGAGTTTGAGGTTTTAGGGAGCCAGCGAATCCGCCATTTTATTAACGGCGAGTTGGTGTTTGAATACGAACAACCACAGTACGATCCGTTCAGTGTGGATGCTAATCACATTGGTAAAGCCACGCAATTAATTGATCGCGGACACATTGCTTTTCAGGCGGAAAGTCATCCTACGCAGTTTAGAAATATTCGCCTGCTGGAGTTGCCGGCCTCTTGAGTTCAATCGAGATAGGGCTATCAATCTTCTCGTTCTTCACCTCGTTGCTAACTGCAATCACGGGTGTTGGTGGTGGCATGATATTGATCGCAGCAATGGTTGGTGTTGTGCCTGCCGCTGCCTTGGTGCCGGTGCACGCTGTCATTCAGCTGGCGAGCAACGTCAGCCGGGCGGGGTTCGGCTGGCAACATATTCGTTGGGAATACATGACCGCATTTGTTGTGGGCTCATTAATAGCCGGCGCTTTGGGTTCACAATTCATTCGCCTGATTAATCTCGATTACATCACCGCGTTCGTCGCCGTGTTTATTCTGCTCAGTGTATGGCTTCCAAATTGGATTAATGTGCTGCTCAATGAACGTAGCGAAATGTTCAGCATAGGTGTCGTGCAGACTGGCTTGGGTACAATGGGCGGCACAACAGGCCCACTTGCCAATGCCAGCCTGATGCGCCTGGGTTGCGCGCGCGATGAAGTAGTCACCACAGTAGCCGCGCAGATGAGCGTAACGCACCTGATAAAAATAACGGCATTCAGCCTGTTGGGGGTTAGCATCTGGTCATGGTGGCCCCTGATGACAGGCATGTCTGCGGGGGTTATCCTCGGGTCCTGGGTAGGCACGCGAAGCCGGGCGAAGCTGGATGAGCAGTTGTTCAAGCGTATCGTGAACATATTGCTAACAGTACTTGCACTTCGAATGCTCTATTTGACTTTTAACTGAAAAATACCAAATAACGATAAAAAGAGGCAGCTATGAATACTGAGAAATCGGCGGATATGGGCTTGTTTTGGGGCTGTTGGATTGCCTTGATTGCGACCTCGTTTGGTTTCGTTATAAGAGGCCTAACAGCCGGAGAGTGGGGCGCAGAATTTGGGCTGACCGAAACCCAAATTGGCGAAATTCTCGGTGCCGGATTATGGCCGTTCGCCATTTCGATCATCTTGTTCAGTCTGGTAATCGATCGAATTGGTTACAAGATTGCGATGCTGTTTGGTTTGGCTTGTCACGTTGTTGCAACATTACTGATTCTGAATGCCGATAGCTACGGCCAGATGTATGTGGGTACGTTTATCTTCGCTCTGGGATGCGGAACGGTAGAGGCTTATATCAACCCGGTTGTGGCCACAATGTTCAGCGATCAAAAGGTCAAGAAACTCAATGTACTGCACGCTGGTTGGCCAGCGGGTCTGGTGTTGGGTGGCTTGATTGCCATTGGGCTGGGTGACGTGCACTGGAAAACCAAAGTCGCCCTAATATTTTTGCCGACTATTGTTTACGCGGTCATGTTGATCAACAAACAGTTTCCAGTAAACGAGCGAGTTGCTGCGGGTGTGTCTTATCGAGAAATGCTCAGTGAAATGGGCGCCGTTGGCGCATTGATTGCGCTGAGCTTGATTGTGATGGAAGTAGGGCGCTTATTCGCCTGGTCGCTGCCTTTGATGATTGGCTTGATTGCAGTCGGCACGCTTGCCTATGCGGCCTACAGTCGTTCAATAGGGCAGCCGCTGTTTATTTTAATGTTGCTGATCATGATGCCGTTGGCCACTACTGAGTTGGGTGTTGATGGTTGGATAACGTCCTTGATGAGCGCAAGCATGGAAGAAATTGGCGCAGCGGCAGGCTGGGTGCTGGTGTATACCTCAGCCATCATGGCTATTTTGCGTTTCTACTTCGCCGGAAAATTAATTGATCTGCTCAGCCCGTTCGGATTGCTGGCAGTAAGTTCTGTAATTGCCGCAGCAGGATTGTTTGCGCTCGCAGGCGCACAAGGTGCGGTGATGATTCTGCTGGCGGCCACTGTCTACGGTGTTGGTAAGTCATTCTTCTGGCCAACAACCTTGGGTATTGTTGCCGAACAGTTTCCGCGGGGCGGGGCGCTCACACTGAACTCGGTTGCCGGCGTTGGTATGCTGGCCGTTGGTATCGTCGGCTCGGCGTTTTTGGGCAATATTCAGGATCGTGCTGTGTCGGATCAGCTTGAAGATGCGCATCCGGAAGTTTATGAGAAGTACGTGACTCGAGACGAGCGCAGTGTGTTTGGTTCGTATCGGGCGCTTGATAATGAAGCGGCTGATGCTGCAACTGAGAATCAAAAGGAAGTGATTGCAGCGGTACAGAAAGAGGCACCGAAGAGTGCGCTGACTACGGCGGCCTGGCTGCCGGTGGGGATGCTTGTTTGTTACTTGTTGTTGATAGCTTATTTTAAATCTAGGGGTGGGTATAAAGCTGAGGTTTTGTAGTCGATGGAAAGCTAAAGAGGCTTCTGCCCCCGAAAATGATGCGGACAGTGCTCACCGGTTTTCAGCACTTCGACCATGACAGCCCAGGTTCGGGTTTGTCGGTCAATATCCTCAGGTCCTGTGGTCGCATCAAAAGCCGCGCGCTCAGGTCCTCGTAATCTTTCCAGTTCTATTTCCGCAACTGGCGTATACCAACGATTACGATTGCGCAGCTCTATATTTGAGAAGCCAGCTTCTTCAAGCGCTTTTTGATATCGATTGGGAGAAGCCATACCAAAGCCAAGGTCCTCAGACTTAATGTAAGCCGCCATTTCAGGCGACGGTTCACCATCGTGACTGATCAACCAATCTGACGCCACAAACCATCCACCGGGCTTAAGAATGCGAAATACATCTTTTGTCAGCGCCTCCTTGTCTTCAATGTGCACAATGGAATCTTTGCTGAACACTATGTCCATGCTGCCTGATTCAATCGGTATAGGAACCCCCGGCTCGATCTGGCGTACATCCAACCGATCGGCAACACCGGCAGCCAGAGCTGCTTCGCGTGCAAAACGACATACTGGCTCTTCAACATCCAGACCGATCACACGATTGGCACCAAAGTCGCGAATCAATCCTATGCTGATACCACCCGAGCCGCAGCCAATGTCGAGAACCGTTTTCTCAGTTAAATCAATACCCTCCAACAAGCGAGCAACTTCGTCGGCGCCACCCGGCGATAAATACCCTTTGCCCCACATCAGCTCCAAAAACTGAATAACAGAGTCGTCGTAATGAAGTTCGTCCGAAGTGTTCATTGTGGTGTGAGTCCTGCTTGTTCAATGGCCAGTGGTATTGTTTCAATATCGGTCGGGCTGAAAATACGTGCACCGGATACGCCTGGAATGTCTTTTAGTTGCTGCAGAAATTCAGCACAAATGGCGATGCCTTCAGCGCGTTCATCCGTCGCATGTTTGAGTCGATGCAACACGGAATCGGGTATACGAAGATGACTTTGGTTCTCTTTTAGTTCGCAGGCCAGATCGTAAGATGGAATAGGCGAGGTGCCAACAACAATATAGGCGCTGCGATTGATACGGTTTTGCCGCAGATGCCGCATGTATCGCGTCAGTAAGTCGATATTCAGGCACAGTTGGGTTTGAAACAGTTGTGCGCCGGCGTCTATTTTTCCATTTAGGGTATCAGTATTTTGATTTTGTCGTGGCTCATGAATATTAGCCATGGTACCCAGCACAAAATCATCTGCGTTGTTACGGAATTCGTCACGATACACTTTCTGTGCAACGCCCAGTAACTCGACAACGTCGGTATCCACCATGAACTGTTGCTCGGCCTTAAGTTCCTCTGGTGTGCTTTTGCCCCTGACCAGCATCAAGCTGGAAACACCTAGTTCGCGTGCACCCAATAGGTCGCTTAACAGTGCGCCGCGACTTCGATGTCGACAACTGAGTTCCATAACCACATCGATTGAATGCTGTTTTAGAATCGCAGCGGCCGCCAGTGAGGACATATGCACCCGACCAAAGCGATTGTCTGGAACGTAAATCGCATCAACACTCTTTCCTAGCGCGACCGCATCGCGGACCAATTTTTCACGGTGGCTATCCGGGGTAAGAGGCAGCTCTGCGCACAAGGCGAAATCTTTATCTCGAATCGCCGCTACGAAATCACTCACGAATAAATGCTCAAAAATATTAGTGTGTGGTTCAAGTGCTTATTCCGCTAATGTCGCGCGAAAAGCCTTCTTCCAAATACACGTATTTTCCTGTCCCATAGCCATTGAATACTGTCGCTGTGGATGAGCCATAGCCGCCCATTTCGCCAAACTCTATCCAATCGCCTTCATCTGTACTTTCTGGCAGGGGAATGTCGTAGCTGAATACATCCAGTGAATCGCAGGTTGGGCCGAATACTGTAAATGGTACGCTCGATCCGCTCAGTACTTCAGTGCCGCGAAAGACTCTTGTTGGTAATTCGACGCGTGAGAGCAGCTGCTCCATGAAACCGCCGTAAATACCATCATTGAGGAACAGAACCGGTTCATCGCGGCGATGCTTAACACGCGTCAGTATCGATATTGCAGGATCGACCAATGCCCGTCCGGGTTCACACACAAACTCAATTTCTCGGCCGGAAAAATGATCGCTAAACTGTTGCTCTATCTCATCAAAAAAGGCCTGAAGTCCTGGCGCACCGCTGTTTGGATACACGGTAGGAAAACCACCGCCAATGTTTAACATCTCTATGCGTGCAGATGATGCTTTTTCGATGGTGGCTGCGCGTTGTATGTATTCGTTGTAGGCTTGTGCGCTGGTACATTGTGAGCCTGGATGAAACGTCAGTGCCGTACGGTATCCAAAGTCGTTTGCCATACTCAGCAACTCAGTGGCGCCTTCGTCGTTGGTGCCGAATTTTTTCCCGAGATCATACACCGCCGTAGAGGCACCGATATTGAATCGCACCGAGACTTCTACGTCTGA